>JBHIDN010000172.1:0-4301 GCA_046760125.1 Anaerolineae bacterium | reverse complement strand
AAAATCGACCATCCCTCCCTTCAGTGTCCAGGCCTGGGTGTCGATGGCCACAGGTAAGAATCCAGCAAAGCATGGAGTGACAGATTTCTGGGACCCATCTGCGGCCAAGCCACAGCGAGAGTTCGCCAGTTCTAATTCTATTCAAGGGGAAACGGTCTGGGAGATCCTTAGTAGGCATGGAAAAAGGGTGGGGGTAGTCAACGTTCCAGTGACTTATCCCCCCCTGAAGGTCAACGGCTACATGATCTCCGGCCTTCTGACGCCCAGAAACAAGGTCGACTACACTTACCCAACAGAACTACGCGCCGAGATCCTCAGTGCGGTGGGAGATTATGCGGCCGACCCCTACGACCCATTATCTCCTAACAAAAGACTCCTTAAGGAGTTTCTCTACTGGATGCGGAAGAGGGAAGAGGCCAATAGATACTTGCTTCAAAAATACCCTTGGGATTTCTTTATCAACGTCATACAGGCGCTAGACCATCTACAACACCTGTTTTGGCACCACTTGGACCCCCGTCACCCCTACTATACCCCTGGGGAAGCGAAGAGATATACGCCCCTTATCACAGAATGCTATCGTCTGGCGGACGTCATCGTGGGTGAGCGTCTGAAGATGTTGGATGGGGGAACTACCCTCTTCGTCATTTCCGATCATGGGTTTGGTCCAGCCCACAAGTGGTTCCACGTTAACCGCTTTCTAGCCCATCTAGGCTTACTGGTCTTCCAGGAGCGGGGCGGCAGCCTCTTCAGTTCCCTCCTACGGAAGAGCGGGCTTACCTCCCAAAAGGTAAAGGAGATAGTGCGCCGGGGCGATCTTTTCGGCTTCCGTCGGCGGGTGATGGGAAGGGGGGCTCGAATAGGCTTCTCAAAGAGAGTAGGAGGCCTACTCACCTCGCCTATAGATTGGAGTAGGACCAAAGCCTATTCGGGAAGCCCGGCTACCCAAGGCATCTACATAAACTTGCAGGGTCGAGAACCAGGTGGCATCGTTGAGCGGGGCCGAGAATATGAGGAGATAAGAGATTTTATTATCGACGAACTATCGAGACTTAGGGATCCAGATACCGAAGCGCCGGTGGTCGAGAGAGCCTATCGTAAGGAGGAGATATATAACGGCCCCTTCCTTTCCCAGTTGCCTGATGTGGTTTTCTCCTTAGACGGTCAACCCTTCCTGGCTAGTGATGATGCATCAACCGGGCCGTTCTTGGAAAGGATACCACGGAATCATCTGGGGGGGAGACATAAACCTGATGGGGTCTTCTTAGCCTTGGGGGCTGATATCCGAGAGGGAGGTACCATCGAGAGGGCAAGGATCATCGATGTGGCCCCCACCATCCTTTATGCTATGGGTTTGCCTATCCCCAGAGATATGGATGGCAAGGTGCTGTTAGAGACGTTCGCTCCTAAGTATAGAGAGGCCCAGCCTATAAGATACGAAAATGTGAGGTCCACTGAGCGGGAGGGAGAAAGCGAAGCGACATATTCGGAGGAAGAGGTAGCCGAGATCGAAGAGAGACTGAAGGGTCTAGGCTATTTATGAACCGTTCGGGAGCGGGCCATCAGACCGCAGAATCGTGCACACTTATTAGAATAGTAGGTATTCATCCTTTTCTGCGTTTTGTCTCCATAGCGATTATCTCCTTTCTACTAGGGGTTGGAAGGAGCCTCGTCCCCTCTCCGGCCCGCTCAAGCCCCCTGGCAGGAGGTCGTGAGATCAAGAGGGGGGCCATAGTCTCTATGTCGGTGGCCCTTGATGGTGAAGGGAATCCTTGGGCGGTATGGGAGGAGAGGGGCCCAGACGAGACCGGTAGTGAGATCTACCTTGCTTTCTGGGATGGTCGAGGTTGGAGTGTGCCCCAATTGGTGATTTCCGCCTCGGGAGGCCATGCCCCGGTCATCGCCTTCGATGGTTCGGGGGGAGGCTGGCTGGTATGGAACGAGGATGGGGGCCTCTTTTACAGTCGTCGGGATGGCGATGCTTGGGGCCTTAAGAGGGAGATAGATACCAGCCCCTCGACCAGGGACCGCTCTCCCTCCTTGGCTGTTGACCCCCAAGGGGTCCTTTGGTTGGTTTGGAGCGGCTTCGATGGAACCGATGAGGAGATATTCTTCAGCCGATGGGAGGGAGGGGGCTGGGAGAGGGCTCAGCGGGTGAATAGAGACGATGCCTCCCCTTACCTTTATGATGGAAGCCCCCATTTGGCGATCGGGGGAGATGGCCGGCCTTGGCTGGTTTGGGTCGGAGATGGGGGAGGTCTAGACGATGAGATCTTCTACGCTCGCTGGGAGGGTGATGGTTGGAGCGAGGAAGGGTTGGTGAGCGCCGATGATTCTTCTCCTGATCTGATGCCCACACTAGCCGTTGATAAGAAGGGGCGACCCTGGGTTGCTTGGAGTGGAGAGTACGATGGGAAGAGCGGGGTTCTATACTCTCGCTGGGAGGGAGAGGGTTGGAGCCCAGAGAGTTTGGTTGATATGCCCTCCTCTCTTCTCGGAGGCGGTGAGCCAGCCTTGGCTACAGGATCCAGGGGGGAACCCCGGCTGGCTTGGACCGCTTATGATAGGCAGGGCTCATATATAGCCTATAGCCGATGGGAAGGTGGTGGCTGGGGTAGGCCGCAGGAGATAACAGGGGAGGGATTTCCCGTCTCACCAGCCCTGATGGTGGATGAGGAAGAAACGCCCTATATCCTCTGGGTTAGGAGCGCCCTCGGTGAGGAAGCCCTTTTAGGGCAACGGGTGGAGGTCCCCCTTAGATCCTTAGAGGGGGCGATTCCCGAAGGTGTGCTGGGGATCGCGGCCTTTGTCTCAGATCGGTATGTGGCCTTTGGGGATAGCATCACCTGGGGAGGCTATGTTCCAACCCCCTATCCAGTTTATGAGGAGGGGCTCTTGGATGCTAATATCGCTCCCTCAGAGATGATCAACTCCGGATGGCCGGGGGAGCGGACCAGAGGTGGTCAGATTCGGATCATAGAGGTGATGAACACCTATAATCCGGAGTTCGTTCTAGTTATGGAGGGAACCAACGATCTATCTAGTAATAGACCCCGCAATGAGATCATCGGCCAGTTGGGCAATATCATAGATCGGATCAAGGAAAGGGGAGGGAAGCCGGTCATAGCCACCATCCCGCCTCGCCAGGATGACCCTGATAAGGAGTACTATACGGAGAAGGTCAACCAAAGGATAAGAAATTATCTGGCCCCCATGAAGGGGATACCAGTGGCCGATGTCTGGCAGGCTATCGAGAGTTATCCGAATTGGGAGGACTACTATCGCCCCGATGGGATACACCCCACCGGCCCCTTGGTGGAGGTGATAGCCCAGGCCTTCTATGATGCTATGGTGGATTGGCCTTACATCTATGAGGACAACGACCCTCCCTCCTCGCAAGTGAATGATCTTTCGGCCTGCCAGATAAACGTTAATTTCCCTGTTTCCTGGTGGGGTGAGGATGGTGATGGGATGGGAATTGTGAGTTATGATATCCAGTACAAGGACGGGGAGGGAGGATGGACAGGGTGGCTCACGGACACCACGAGTACCCTGGCGACCTTCACCGGGGGGCAACGAGGTCACACCTACTACCTCCGCTCCCGGGCTGAGGATAGAAGAGGCAACCTGGAGGCTTGGCCAACCGATTACGATGCTTCCACCCAAGTGGCCTACACCCTCTCTGGCCATATATGGGGAAACCGGGAGTTGCCGGTGGTGGTAGCCAAGGTGAGCGCTTCGCCCTACGGTTGCTTTGATGTCTATACCGCTCATCTGGGAAGGTACACCTTGCCTTTGACGAGGACAGGCACTGTGACCGTGACGGTGAGCCAAAGCAACTTCGGTGATCTGCCCCCCATGTATGGGGTAGAGGCTATCGAGAGTGAGACTACAGGGGTCGATCTCTGGCTACCCCCGATAGATGATGTAGTGCAGGATGGGCAGTTTGAAGAAGGTAATCTCGCAGTGAAGTGGTTGACGATGGGAACAGCCACTGCGGTGACAGATACGGTGCACACCGGCTCCTATGCCGCCGAGTTGAGTGGTAACTCCGCCATATCCCAGACGGTCACTATAACCCCCACGAGCACATACTCGCCCACCTTATCCTTCATATATATCTATGAGCCTGGTAATCCCTCTGACGCTTTTGAGGTTTGGGTAGGTGGGGATCTGATTTGGAGCGCACCGGGGGCAGCCCCTGAGTGGACCCATGCTTGGGCAGATTTAACCCCCTATAGCGGGTTGGTAGATATCACTTTCCTCCTCAGTCAGGAGGGGACAACACCCACCTACGCTTA
>JBHIDN010000171.1:0-4308 GCA_046760125.1 Anaerolineae bacterium | reverse complement strand
ATCAAGGCCCCCACCCATGGCATCCTCACCGCGGGGGGGATCATCTCCTTTATCTTTGGCTCTCTCATCCTTTTCCAGTCTCCTTTTGCCCGCGTCTCCACCAGTTTAGTGGTGGGGGTGGGTTTGGGCTCAGGGGGCTTCTTCGCTTTCGCCGTGGCCAAGGCGGTGCAAGCCCGGATGCGGCGGGCGGTTACCGGTCGAGAGGCGCTCATCGGGGCCCTGGCTGTGGCGCGCACGGATTTGGATCCTACAGGGAGCGTCTTCCTACGAGGCGAATGGTGGAACGCCATCGCTGAAGGGGAAGAGGTTAGAAAGGGGGAGCAAGTTGAAGTGATAGGGGTGGATGGCTTCCAACTGAGAGTAAAGAAGGTAAAATAAGGAGGCAGATCGATGGAAGGGTTAATAGAACTCATTACTGGTCTGGGCTCGCTCGTTCTGGTCCTCATTGTGGTGTTGGTGGGCATCCTGAGCGCAGCCATCAAGATCGTCCAGGAGTACGAGCGGGGGGTGATCTTTCGCTTGGGCCGTCTCGTAGGGGCCAAGGGGCCGGGGCTCTTCTTCATCATCCCCATCGTGGATCGGATGGTGAAGGTGGATCTACGGGTGGTAACCTTAGACATCCCCTCCCAGGAGGCGATCACCAATGACAACGTCACCGTCAAGGTGAACGCTGTGGTCTTCTACCGGGTGATAGACCCTGAGAACGTCATCGTCGAGGTAGAGGATTACCGGCGGGCCACCTGGCAGATCGCTCAGACCACTCTGAGGAGCGTCTTGGGCCAGTCGGAACTGGACGAACTCTTGGCCCACCGCGACAAGATCAACCTCACCATACAGCAGATAATCGACGAGGTGACCGAGCCTTGGGGCATCAAGGTTTCCCAGGTGGAGGTGAAGGACGTGGAGTTGCCGCCTACCATGCAGCGGGCCATGGCTCGCCAGGCGGAGGCGGAGCGGGAGAAGCGGGCCAAGGTCATCCACGCCGAGGGGGAGTTCTCGGCGGCCCAGCGGCTCTCCGACGCGGCCCATGTCCTCGCTACGGAGCCAGCAGCCATCCAGTTGCGCTACCTCCAAACCCTGACCGAGATCGGCGTGGAGCAGAACACCACCGTCATCTTCCCCATACCCATCGATATCTTTGCCGGTTTCACTGAGTTCGTCAGGAAGAAAGCCGCCTCCTGAATTTATGGCTAGATTTGGGGCTATCAGGCGAGTTCTCTTTATCACTCTAGCCCTCAACCTCTTGGCTACTCTCGCCAAGATGGTGGTGGGGTATCTCACCGGCTCTTTGAGCATCATAGCCGATGGCTTCGATTCCCTCTTCGATTCTGCCTCTAACCTCATCGGCTTGGTAGGCATCTCTTTCGCTGCCCGCCCCCCAGATGAGGATCACCCCTACGGCCATCGCAAGTTTGAGACCCTGGCCGCCATCTCCGTCTCGGTTTTGCTCTTCGTCACCTGTGTAGAGTTGGTGCGAAGCGTCATCTACAGGTTGTCCTCCCCTGCCGTTCCCCAGGTCAACCTTTGGAGTTTCGCGGCCGTTATCTTCAGCATCGGTGTGCACCTCTTCACCGTGGTCTACGAGCGTGGTCGGGGTCGGGAACTGAAGAGCGAGTTCCTTCTGGCGGATGCGGCTCACACCACGGCCGATATATACATCTCCCTTTCCGTGATCGCCGGGCTGATCTTGGTGCGATGGGGGTACCCCATCGTAGATGCCCTCCTAGCCTTAGGTATAGCGGGAGTCATCGCCAAAATCGGGGTAGATATTATAAGATCCTCCTCGACCATATTGATGGACCGGGCCATAGTGAGCAGGAGGGAGATCGAGCGGTTGGTAATGGGGGTGGAGGGGGTAGAGAGTTGTCACCACATCCGTAGCCGGGGACCGGAGGACGATATACATGTAGATCTCCATATCCATGTGGCCCCGGAGACCCCCGTGGACCGGGCTCACGCTATCGCTCACGAGGTCCAGAAGAAGGTGGTGCGGGAAATCCCAGGGGTTCAAGATGTGGTCGTGCATGTAGAGCCCCGATGGCCCAAGCCGGAGGAGCCTATGGGCGAACGGATCAGGTATTTAGCCCAGAGGATGGGTGCCAGCGTGCATGAGATCAGGGTTCACCAGATAGAGGGATCCATCTTGGTGGACCTTCATCTGGAAGTAGATGAGGCTTGGCGGCTCGAGGAGGCACACGATCTGGCCAGTAGGCTGGAGGGCCGGATGCGAGAGGAGATGCCAGAGATCGCGAAGGTGTATGTACACATGGAGCCTATGGAGGCCTTGGAGGGAGGTGAGGTTTCGGGGGATGAGGAACTCGTGGCTCGAGAGGCGAAGGAGGTGGTGAGAGAGATGGGGGATCTTAAAGAGTGCCGAGGGGTGTCGGTGAGACGGTCGGGAGAGAAACTGTTCGTCTCCTTGAACTGCCTCTTATCTCAGAACCTCCCCATCGGCCAGGCCCACGAGGTATCGATACGATTGGAGAGACGGCTGAAGGAACGCCTAGATAATGTGGACCAGGTGTTGATCCACCTGGAGCCGCCGCTGCCCATCCCCGCTACAGCCGAGGTGAGGAGGGGGGAAGGAGGTGAAGATGAGGGACCCTAGGATCGCCAAACTGGCCGAGATCTTGGTCGATTACTCCACTGAAGTAAAGGAGGACGAAGTAGTCGAGATCTACGCCTTCGAAGGGGCGAAGCCCCTTTTCTTGGCCGTCTATCGGGAGGTGATAAGGAGGAACCCGAAGGAGATCATCTGTGATATCCGTTTCGACGAGATGGACGAGATCTTCTTCCAGGAGGCCGATGATAGCCAATTGGATAAGTTCCCTTCCCTCAATATGTATCAGATAGAGCACACCGATGTCTGGATCGGCCTGAGGGCTTATAGCAATACAAGACGCCTCACCAGCGTCGATCCTCGAAAGGTGGGCCGGCGCTCCAAAGTCCTTAAGCCCATACAGAGGGAGAGGGTGAGAAACACCCGCTGGGTCCTCACCATATTCCCCACCGAGGCCGTGGCTCAAGAGGCGGATATGTCCCTTTCCGAGTTCGAGGATTTCTACTACCGCTCGGTGGATATCGATTGGAGGAAACTATCACAACAGCAGGAGGAGATAAAAGAACTCTTCCAGAAGGGGCGGGAGGTGACCATCAAGGCGGAGGATACCGATCTCACCATGAAGATCGAGGGGAGGACGGTGGTAAGCGCCGATGGTAAAGTGAACATGCCCGATGGGGAGGTTTTTACCGCCCCCCTGGAGGATAGCGTCAAGGGCCACATCAAATACACCTATCCGGCGATATACACAGGCCAGTTTGGTAGCGGCCGAGAGGTAGATGGGGTAGAGTTATGGTTCGAGGATGGGGAGGTGGTGAAGGCCAAAGCCACCAAGGGCGAAGAGTTCCTCCTGGAGATGTTAGCCACCGACGAGGGTGCCAAGCGGATCGGGGAGTTGGGGATCGGCAATAACTTCGCCATCGACAGGTTCGTGAAGAATATCCTTTTCGACGAGAAGATAGGGGGGACCATTCACCTGGCGTTGGGAGACTCGTATAAGGAGACCGGCGGGAAGAACGAATCGGCCATCCATTGGGATATGATTAAGGACCTCCGATATGGAGGGGAGATCTATCTGGATGGGGAACTGATCCAGAAGGACGGGGTTTGGGTTTATAAATAGGAGCCCCTTTGGCTGATCATATGGATAAAATCAAACTGCTCAGTGCGCTTCAGACCGAACGTGCGCGTTGGGAGGGGCTGCTGGCGGAGGTGGGCGAGGCGAGGATGACGCAAGCGGGTGTAGAGGGGGAGTGGTCCGTCAAGGACATCATCGCCCATGTCACGGCGTATGAGGGGTGGATAGCGGCTCGCCTGGACTCTGCCTTGCGCGGCGAAACGCTAAGGCTTGATATTGACAGGCTGGATCTAGAGCAACGCAACGCGTGGATCTTCGAAGAGAACCGAAACCGGCCACTGCATGACGTGCTGGCGGAATCTCAGCAGGTGTTCCAACAACTGCTAACATTGGTGCAAGGACTATCGGATGAAGATTTGACCGATCCGCATCGCCTTGAGCCGTTTTTGGATCCGTTGTGGACTGACGGCTTGCCGGTGTGGAGATGCATTGCCGTCGATTCCTATGAGCACTATCGCCAGCATATCCCGTCTATTCGCGCGTGGCTGGACAAATCGACGTCGAATGCTTGACTGAAGTCGACATCCTCTTCGAGAGCGAGGCGATGGGGAACGAGTCCCACGGCCGGGAAAGGTATGGAGGCTATATATCTCTGATCCTACTCTTGTTG
>JBHIDN010000170.1:0-4328 GCA_046760125.1 Anaerolineae bacterium | reverse complement strand
CCAAGAATACTTAGACTACTATCACTATGAGCGGCCTCACTTGGGCCTCGATATGTAAATCCTTCTGCCACCTACTCTGTCGCATTTGAGATGAGAGATACCGGGGGGTTGATTTTCTATCTAAAATATGCTATAATTAGGTTTTGAGTAAGATAACCGATCGGACGGAGTAAGGGCTTAGCGGATCGTTGTAAGGTTTGTCTTTGGTCTCTTGATTCGCCGATACGGAAGTGTCGGCCTTTTCTTTGCGGTCTAAACGTCCCGGGCAGGTGAGGTCGACCTGCCTCTCTTCTGCTCAAAGATTGACCGAGGTGAAAACCATAGCATGCATGAAGTGGTGAAAGAGAGACTCCTAGAAAAAGGAGAGGAACAAGGCTATCTCGCCTTGGAAGATATCCTCCAGGAGTATCCGGACGCCGAGTCTCATATCGAGGAGATAGGTGATCTCTATTCCCTCCTAGAAAGGGAGGGCATACCAGTCATCGGTGCTGAGGAGGCAGTGGAGGAGGCTGGGCCCTCCGATGGAGAGATGGAGGCAGTTATTGGCCTGGAGGAGCTAGATCTGGAGAACACCCTCGCTCTCTACCTCAGGGAGGCGGCTCACCACTCCATCCTGGATGCAGAGGAGGAGATCGCTCTGGTGAAGAAGATGGAGGCCGGGAAGAGGGCCCAAATGCGTTTGGAGCAGGAAGTTCCCCCGGAAGAGCGCTGCATCCTAGAGCGCCAGGTAGAAGAGGAAGAGATGGCGCGCCAGCGCCTCATCCGTTCCAACCTCCGCTTAGTGATAAGTATCGCTAAGCGGTATCGAGGACAAGGTCTCACCTTCCTGGACCTGATCCAAGAGGGGAACGTGGGGCTCATGCGAGCGGTGGATAAGTTCGACTACCGCCAGGGGAACAGGTTCAGCACCTATGCCACTTGGTGGATCCGTCAGGCTATCACTAGAGCCCTCTCCTACCAGAGTCGCACCATCCGGCTGCCGGTACATATGGGAGAGCGGTTGCGTCGAGTGAGGCAAGTCTCGGGGCAATTGGAGCGGGAACTGGGTAGGAAACCCGAACCCGCGGAGATAGCCCAACACCTCGATCTGAGCATGGAACAGATGGAAAGGGTGCTTCGGGCTCCCACCCACACCATCTCCTTGGAGAAACCAGTGGGCGAGGATGGAGAGAACCAACTGGGCGAGTTCATAGAGGATGAGGAGATCCCTCCACCTATGGATTTGATCCTTGACGAGGAGTTACACGAGCAACTGCAAGAGGTCCTCTGGAAACTCCCCTCCCGAGAGCGGCGGATAATAGATCTCCGCTTCGGCCTCAGCGATGGAGATCCTCGCACCCTGCAGGAGATAGCCGAAGAATTCGGCTTGAGCCGCGAACGGATCCGCCAGATCGAAGGGGAGGTCCTAAGAAAACTCCGTCACCCCCACTTCAGCAGGAAATTGAGGGCTTACCTCAACTGAAAAGTCATATCTTTCACCAAATAAGGAGGTATCAGAGTGGAAGAGAGGACAAAGGGTCTAGTGAAATGGTTCAACCCGGCGAAAGGGTACGGCTTCATCCAGCGCCCCAACGGCGAGGATGTCTTTGTCCACTTCTCGGAGATCCGGATGGAAGGGTTCAAAACCCTCAATGAGGGGGAAGAGGTGGAGTTCACCCTTCAAGAAGCCGACAAAGGCCCCCAGGCGGTGGATGTAGTTAGGCTGCACACTTATCCCGCCACCATGGGAGACGAAGGCTAGATCTACCCTTCACCGCGAAACAGGCCCTGAGGTAATCCTCGGGGTCTCTTCATTTCTGGCGATATTGACTTTCGTCCTGGACAAAGGTATGATGCAGCGGTAATGGGCGAAAGAGCACGGCGAGAGATCTTGCCTGGTCTGGCAGCGGCCTTGGGCCTAATAGCCCTGGCTGGAGCGTTGGTCTTTTTCACCTCCCGACCCCAGACTCTATCTCCCTCCCCGATAGAGACCCCCATCGCCACTCATAACCCCTCGCCCACCCCTGCCCTACTCAGCGTCGGCATAGTCTCCGGCCACTGGAAATATGATGGCGGAGCGATGTGCCCTGATGGTGTGCGAGAGGTGGATATCGCCCACCAGATCGCCACCAAAGCGGTGGCTCTTTTGGAAGAGGAGGGGTATAGAGTCGACCTTCTGGCCGAGTTCGACCCCGCCTTGCAAGGCTATAAAGCCGATGCTTTGGTAGCCCTTCACGTCGACTCCTGCATCCCTGGTGCTTCCGGTTTCAAAGTGGCCCGAGCCTGGAACAGTTTCATACCTGAGGTGGAGGACGAACTCGTGAACTGTCTCTATGAAGAGTATGAAAGAATCACAGGCCTAAAACCCCATCTGGAGAGCATCACCCTGGATATGAGAGGTTATCACGCCTTCGGGGAGGTAGCCCCGGAAACCCCAGCGGCCATCATAGAGATGGGGTTCATGGCCGATGACGCGGAATTATTACGCCATCGTCAAGACACAGTGGCCCAGGGGGTAGTGGCTGGGATAGAGTGCTTTCTCGAGAGGTCGAAAACCCCGTAACTTCCAAGAAGGGCTTCTTGTGGTGCTCGGCGGTTCAATCAGCAGGGACTTCGGCAAGGGAGATCGCCGCCTCGTCCTGGTTGGAGTGGGCCAGGGCCTAAAGGGCAACGTTACACCTCCTTCTCCATAGATAGGCCCCAACGCCCAATATCGCTGCCTCTCCCAAGGTCAAACCTACCCAGGTTATCGCCGTATCGAACCAGAATGGCAAGGGGAAGAGTTGAATGAGGGTGTCCGAGCGGTTGAAAATCCAGGAGTCGCCTTTAAAGAAGGTGCGGTGGAACCCCACGAAGAAGGTATCGAAGCCCGCGGCGGCGAAGAGCCCCACCAGGCCGAAGAGAAGAAAAGTCAAGAGGCTCCCCTGGAGGAGAGAGCCAGGGAGAGCCTTCCTCCCCTCCGGATAGAAGAGCAAGATAACTACCGCCCCCACGATCAGAAGGCCCAAGACCCCGTGGAGGAGAAGGGCGCGTCGAGCCAAGGCCTTCACATCTACAAGATGAATCAACTCCCGCTGAGTGAAGAGAGGCCCCTCCTCGTCGGCCAGTTCCCCCAAGTAGGAGATCTCTTCCGGCGAGCGGAGGTAGTAGAGCACCGCTTTGGCTACCTCTCTTCTCTCATGGTCATCGTATCTGGGGGGCAAAGGCCAACTCCCCTTCGAATACTCATAGTCGATGTACGAAACTATCCCTGTCCCAAAGGGATCCCGAGGGACGGGAAAGGAGGGAGAAAAGAAAAGATACAAGTTACTCAAGAGAAGGAAAAAGGGGATAGAGATGACCAAAACCCATCTAAGAACAGGGATCGCTTTCTTCACTCTCCCTCCAGCATGAAGTGTAGAGCGATGAGGTTTATGAGGTGCTCCACCGGCGCTCGGTCATCGGTGAAGACCGGGCCTCGCCCCTCGTACCGCCGCACGCCTCCCTCCGCCAAGGACGCCACTTGGCGGAGATTGGGGTCGGTGAAGCGAGCCACGTTTTCGTAGAACCCCTCCAACTCTGTATCCTGGTTGGTGCCCACTACTATCGAGTTGGGCACATGGGCGTCGATGATGTAGACATCAGGGAAGACAGCGGCCATGGTGCTGGCCAGGACATCGACGAGCCGGAAGTCGCTCTCCGTCCGCGCCACATTGATGGCCACCACCCCGCGGGGGGTGAGGCGCTCCCGAGCCAAGGCGAAGAACTCATAGGTGGTAAGGTAAAAGGGTATATAGGGCTGGCGGTAGGCGTCGATGGCGATAACGTCGTACCTCTTTTCCGTGCGAGAGAGGAAATAACGTCCGTCTTGGGCGATGGCCTTCAGGTTCGGCTCGTTCATAGCGAAAAACCGCCGCCCCACCTCGATTATCGAGGGGTCGATCTCCACCCCCTCCATGAGGATAGGACTATATATCTGGGAGTACTCCTTGGTCACCGTCCCCCCTGCCAGGCCGATGAGGAGCAGACTCTTCACTTCCTGAGGGGAATAATCAGTATTGAAATAGGGGACCAGAAGGAAATAATCCCAAACGCCGTAACTAAGAACCCGGTGAGGGTTGTAAAAGGAGTGAAACGCCTGTCCCTCGTTTAGAGTGAGGAGGATATCATCGCCTTCCTTTAACACCTGGATGTAGTTGTAGGGCGACTCCTCCTCGTAGATCATCCCTTCCGTGGCCTTGATAGGCCCCCTGGGCAGGAGACTCAGAGCCAGGATGATGAGAGGTAGGGGGATGTACCACCAGGCACGTCGACCGGCGACGTGAAAGAGCCCTACCAAGGAGAGGGAAAGCAGGGCCAGGGAGAAGATG
>JBHIDN010000169.1:0-4346 GCA_046760125.1 Anaerolineae bacterium | reverse complement strand
CGACGGCCGCTGTGTCGTAGTCGATAGTCTGATTGATATTGGCCATGATCCCATCAGCGATCAACTCCTTGATCACCTCGATGGGGCTGACTCCTAACAGTTCTGCTAATTGTCTGACAGTGATGAGATCGGGTATAGTGACAACCTTACGGCCTTCCTTCGTTTCCATATCTCGCCCCTTTCCCCGCAGTTCTATTCAATCGCCCGCTGTGCCCTTCTAGGTTGCTCCTTAGCCAAGGCACGACCATACTCCAGGAGACGTGCCCGTTCCTCAGGGCTAAGGGCAACCTTCAAGGCACGATCTAACCCTCTTTTCTCCAGGGCGGCCTCCCAGCAGGTCTGATCGGGACAAAGATAAGCACCTCGGCCGCTTTTCTTGCCCGTGGGGTCCACCTCCACACCTCCAGCAGGAAGGTGCACTATTCGCACCAAGGCTCTCTTGGGGCTGATACGACGACAACCCACACAGGTCCGCTGGGGAATGTGTCTGGCCCGCTTCATGGCTGCCCTCCCATCCCTGGGGTCCTATTCACTCTCCTCCTCTTCCAGATCCAGGTCGTAATCATACTCGCCCTGCTCCCAAAGTTCGATCTCCCTCTGCCAATCGTCACGGCGTCGGCTAGGCCTACGTAGCTTCCGAGCGACTACTTCGCCCAACCTCTCGTCGTAAACCAGATCCCGCTTGCGCTTCTTTTTCCTCCCCGCGAATATAAGTTTCTCCTCCTCCCACTCTTCCTCTTCCTCTTCTTCTCCCTCCCACTCCTCTTCTTCCTCCCCAAGGGGGATCTCTTCAGGAACTATCTCTATCTCCGCCGGTTTAACTTCTTCGAGTGCAACCTCGGCCTCTTTTGCCTCCTCAGCCCCCGCTTCCACCGGTGCAACCTCTTCAGGCACCACCTCCACTACCTCCAACACCGCCTCTTCAAGGGCCGGCGCTGGCACAGCCTCCTCGACAACAACCGAATAGAGGTTTGCCATCTTTAACCGCTCTTCTATCTCTTCCAGAGATTTGGGACCCAACCCGGGGATAGCCAAGAGCTCCTCCTCACCCTTTTCCAGCCGCTCCAAGAGCCCACCCACCTGGGTTACTCCCGTCTGCTCCAAGATGTTCTGAAGCCGTGTGGATAGGCCTAGAACCTGGATAGGGGTCTCTTCGGTGATCTCTCCCGGCTCGAGTTCGCCCTTAGCCAAGGCCTCGGCTAGGCGGGCTGTCTCCTTCGCGGCTAATCGGGCGACCCTCTCCGCCGCCTCAGCGGGGCTCATAATGTCGATCCGCCAGCCGGTCAACTTAGCAGCCAAGCGGGCGTTCTGCCCCTCCCGGCCGATGGCCAAGGATAACTGTTTTTCCGGAACCACCACGATGGCCGTCTTCCCCATCTCCTTGTCTTCCACCAATTCCACGCTCACCGGCCGCGCCGGGCTCAACGCTTTGGCGATGAACTCCTTGGGGTCAGGGCTCCACTCCACGATATCTATCTTCTCTCCGCCCAACTCGTTGACGATAGACTGGATCCTAACCCCGCGCATCCCCACACAAGCCCCTACCGGGTCCACCCCCGGCTGCAGGGCGGCCACGGCTACCTTGGAACGGGAACCGGGTTCGCGGGCGATGGCCTTTATCTCCACCGTCCCGTTATATATCTCGGGCACCTCCAGTTCCAAGAGGCGACGGAGCATGGCCCAATGGGTGCGGGAGACGATGATTTGAGGGCCGCGGCTGGTCTTGGTTACACTCAACACATAGACTCGTAACCTTTGCCTAGGGCGGTATCTCTCGTTCGGCACCTGCTCGCTACGAGGCAGGATAGCCTCCGCTTTCCCCAGGCTCAAGATGACAGCCTGGGAATTGATACTTTGTACCATCCCGTTCAGTATTTCCCCCTCCTTATCAGCAAAGGCTTCATACAACGCATCCCTCTCCGCTTCCCGAATCCGTTGCAGGATCACCTGTTTAGCCGTCTGGGCTGCTATCCGGCCGAAGTTCGAGGGGGTCGTCTCCACCAAGACCGTCTCCCCCAGGGCCACCTCTTCCACCAGTTCCCTGGCCTCACCCAAGGAGATCTGCGAACGGTCGTCTTCTACTTCCTCGACGACCTCCTTCTCAGTGAAGATCCTCACCTGCCCGGAGTCGGGGGCGATCTTGGCGGTGACATTGGCGAGGCCGCCAAAGTCCCGTTTATAGGCCGAGACTAAAGCCTGTTCCACGGCTTCCAACACCACCTCTTCGGAGAGGCCTCGCTCGGCACAGACTTGGTTGATGGCTCTAATAAAGTCGCTCTTCATCTAGCCAATCTCCATACCATTGTTTTAGGGCCGCCATAAGAAGAAAAGTGGGGGTTTCCCACTTTTCACAGAAGCGGCTAAATTTATTATATCACTTTTTGATGCCCAGTGCAAGTTAAACCTTATACAGATCATCGAGCAAGCGGTAAAGATGGGGCAACTCTAGGACTTTCGAGCTCTCCTCGCCCCGGCGCTTAACCTCCACCCCACCCACTTCTAAGGTTCTTCTGCTCACCGTTAACCGGAGGGGCAGACCTATAAGATCCGCATCGTTGAACTTCACCCCGGGGCTCTCCTCCCGGTCGTCATACAACAGTTCATACCCTCGAGCCAGAAGAGCCCGATATAGCCCACCCGCCTCCTCGGACACCTCCTCCTGGCCAATATCTAAGGCCACTAGATGAATCTGGTAGGGAGCGATCTCTGGGGGCCAGATGATCCCTTTTTCATCGTGATTTTCCTCAATAGCCGCGGCCAAGAGGCGTCCCGTCCCGATGCCGTAGCAGCCCATCACCAGGGGCTTCTTTCGACCATCCTTATCCAAAAAAGTAGCCCCCAAGACCTCGCTATATTTGGTTCCCAGTTTGAAGATATGGCCCAGTTCAACCCCCCTAGTGAGGCGAAGCGGCTTTTTACAGCGGGGGCAAAGGTCGCCCTCGCGCACCATAGCGATATCGGCCAGGAGATCCACCTCGAAATCACGTGGGTAGTTGACGCCCTTTAGATGGTACCCCTCCCTATTCGCCCCGGCCACAAAGTTGGACCCTTCACGGATGGAGCGATCGGCCACTATCTTCACTTTGCCCTTCAACCCTAGGGGCGAGGCGTAACCAGCCACTATGCCCGCCTCCTTGACCTCCTCCTCGGTGGCCAGACGCAACTCCGAAGCCCCGAGCAAGTGGGCTAACTTAGCCTCGTTCACCTCCAGATCGCCTCTGATGATCACGAAAACCAACTGGCCAAGAGCGATGTAGAAGATGGCTTTAAGGGTCTCCCTGGTAGGGACTCCTAGGTAATCGGCCACCTCCTGGATAGTCATCATCCCCGGAGTAGCCACCTCCTCCAAGGGTCGCTCCTTTTGCCGAGCCATCTTCTCCCTCATAGCCACTGCCCCCTCCGCGTTGGCAGCCCAACCGCAGGCCTGGCAAAGCACTAAGGTATCCTCCCCAGCCTCGCTTAGGAGCATGAACTCATGGGAAGCCGCGCCTCCCATGAGGCCCGGATCCGCCTCCACCACCAACGGCTCCAGACCGCAGCGGCGGAAGATGTTGAGATAGGCTTGATAGACCTGAGGGTAGTAGTCGTCCAAATCCTCCTCGCTGGCGTGAAAACTGTAAGCGTCCTTCATGGTGAACTCCCGCACGCGGATCAGACCACCGCGAGAGCGAGGCTCATCGCGGAACTTGGTCTGGATCTGATAGACCATGAAGGGGAGTTGCCGGTAAGAGTTGATCTCCCGCCGAGCCAGATCGGTCACCACCTCCTCGTGGGTAATCCCCAGCACCAACTCCCGCCCCGTCCGGTCGCAGAAGCGGGCCATCACCGGCCCTGCCTCTTCATACCTTCCTGTGGCCTGCCAAAGTTCCGCCGGGTGAACGGAGGGCATCCGGATCTCTTGGCCGCCGATGGAGTCCATCTCCTGGCGCATGATCCCTTCGATCTTCTTGAGGGCTCGCCAGCCCAGGGGTAGATAACTGTAGATGCCCGCCGCCAAGGGACGGATCATCCCGGCTCTGAGCAGAAGTTGATGGCTAACCATGGTCGCCTCGGCGGGAACCTCCCGCAGAGTCCGGCCGAAGAGTTTGGAAAGGCGCATGATCGCCTCCTACGAAAACGGCCAGCCTTCGGTCTGGAAGGCTGGCCCAGATTCAGATCGCCCCACACGCCTATCCAGACCCGTGGTCTGGTCCGGCAGGGCTCTCAACATAGACAAATCTGAAAAGTGGCCAATCTCCCCTCATCCGCTTTCCTCACAAAAAGTATAGCATAGAGGCTCAAAGGAGGCCAACCCCCGTATTCTATCATCTAAAATGTCACTGAGAGTGGTATAGTTCTCTCAAAAG
>JBHIDN010000168.1:0-4348 GCA_046760125.1 Anaerolineae bacterium | reverse complement strand
AGGTTAGGGGGGAGAAACTCTTCCATCTTCTGGGCGATCTCCTGGGCCCGCGAGGCCCGCCGGGGCTCGCTCCATAACTTTATCAAGTCCGTCCGGGTTACGATGCCCACGATCTCCCCATCTTCTACCACCGGCACCTGGCCTACCCCCTCTTCCATCATCACCTGTTGCAATCGTTCCACGGAGTCGGTGGGGGAGACGCTTATCTTCCCTTTGTGCATATAATTCTCGATGGGGTCTTGGTGGAGGCCATGGTGCAGCGCCCGGTCTATCTCCCGGCGCGTGAGGACGCCTACCAGTTCTCCTCGGTCCACCACGGGGAACCCTTCGTGGCCATACCTTCGCATCATCTCCTCCGCCTGGGCCACGGTGGTCTGGGGGGAGAGGGTGTGGGCCCCGAAGGACATGATCTCCCTCACGGCGGTGGTTGGCTTGACATGAGCATCGAGGAGTTGGAGCAGCCTCTCCCGTACAAGGGTCAGGTCTTTCCCTTCGATGAGGGCTGCCGCCGCTTTGGAGTGCCCCCCGCCGTCGAAATGGCGGGCTATCTCCGCCACGTCGATGGCATCGGTGGTGCTGCGGGCTACCAGTTGGATGCGATCCTCCATGCGCACTAGAAGGAAGAGGGCCTGGGGGTCATATAGGTCTCTCAGTTTGTGGGCTAGGGTGGAGATCTCCTCCACATAGGTCTCCGCCTGGGCAGAGGCTATCATCACCGACCGTCCCTGGAAGTCGTGGAATTCGGCCCCTTCCAGCAACCTCTGATAGAGGGCTTGTTGGGCTTCGGTGATCGGCTGGTGCAAGAAGTCGTTGACCACCTCCAGGTTAGCCCCTTGCTCCAGAAGCCAAGCTGCACACCGGACATCGGCGGGGGTGGTGCCGGGGTAGGTGAGGGAGCCGGTGTCCTCGTAGATCCCTAGGAGGAGAAGGGTGGCCTCCACCCGAGAGAGGGGAAGGCGAGCCTCCGTGATCTCCTGCACCAGGAGCGTGGTGGTCGAGCCACCCTCCCCACCACGGTAGGTCATCCCCTTCTCCAGGTCCCGGTCCAGGGGGTGATGGTCGATGATGCTGATCTGGGCGTCGGGACGCAGCCCCCTCAAGGGGGGTACCCCTTGGGTATCGACCAGTATCACTTTATCGATCCGCTGTCGTCGAAAATCCTCGGGGCGAACGAAGGGGAGTTCGTCCCAATAGAGGGTGAGGAAGTCCCGCAGGTTCCGGTTCAAACGCCGAGGGAGAACCGGCACCGCCCGGGGATAGAGTTTCGAGGCTCCCAGCATAGAAGCCAGGGCATCGAAATCGGCATTCTCGTGGGTAGTGATCACTTCCATTTCACCTTCATTCTATCACAAAGCGGCCCTAGCAGCAATGTATAGACAAAACGGTGGAGGGAGTGAGAGATACCTGCAGAGGGCGGTGTGCAGCCCGATGAAGGGGGGTTAGAAGGCGGATACGATCTCTTGGGGGGTGATCACCTGGCCATCGGTGCGGGAGTATGGTTCCGCCTGGGGAAGGACCCGCTGCACCTCGCGCACTATCTGGCCCAGGTTCATCTCTGGGACTATCACCCTTTTGGCTTTCTGACCTACTCTTAGGAGTTCTTCCTGGGGGAAGGGCCAGATGGTCTTGAGGCGAAGTAGCCCGGCTTTGAGACCCTTTTCCCTCGCTCCTTCGACCGCCGCCAGGGCGCTGCGAGCGGTGAAGCCGTAGGCGATGAGCAGGAGGTCGAGTTTCTCATCCTGACAATGGTATTCCACCACTTCGATGATCTCACCCTTGTGGTCGGTGATCTTTCTGGCTAGGTGTCTTACCAGGTTCTTTTGCGCCTCCGGGCTCACGGTACGGCGGAAGCCCCACTGGTCATGGGTGGAGCCGGTGATGAGCAACTTCTCCCCCTCCCCGAAGGCGGGCATGGGGGGCACATCTCTTCCTACGAAGGGAGCCACCCCCCTCCCTTTCTTCCGCTCATAGACCCGTACCTCTTTATCGATCTTGACCCCCTCTCGCAGGTGGCCCACGGCCTCGTCGGCCAGGATGAGGACCGGGACCCGAAACCGCTCCGCCAGGTTGAAAGCCCGGATGGTTTCCGTGTACATCTCGGTGACTGACCAGGGAGAGAGGGCGATGACCTCGTAATCGCCATGGGCTCCCCAGCGGGCTTGCATCATGTCCCCTTGGGCCGGCCGCGTGGCCTGGCCGGTGGAGGGGCCAGCCCGCTGAACGTCTATGATGACCAGCGGCGTCTCGGTGATGATGGCGTAGCCGATATTCTCCAACATGAGGCTGAGGCCGGGCCCGGAGGTGGCGGTCATCGCTTTGGCCCCAGCCCAGGCAGCGCCGATGCAGGCGGCGATGGAGGCCAGTTCGTCCTCCATCTGGATAAAGACCCGACTTTCTATCTCGCTGAAGCGGTGGGCTATCCGTTCCATGATCTCGCTAGAGGGGGTGATGGGATAACCGGCGTAGAAGTTGCAGCCCGCGGCTATAGCCCCCTCCGCGCAAGCCTCGTCTCCCAGCCAGAAGTAACGGTCTGGCTTAAGCGGGTTAGGAACGGTTTTCCAGCCTCCCATAGTGATCAATTATACCAGCCTCCCGAGGCGGCGACAACTTGTGCTATAATCCTCCTTGTGACCATGAGACTTTTTAGATTCCTCTTGCGAGCGGTTCTCTTGGCGGTTTTTGTCGCCTTCGTGGTGGCCGCCCTCCAGAGCCCCCTGCGACTGGCCTGGCTCCTCCATCAAGGGGCCTACTTTGAGGCTCAGAAAGAGTACACCAGAGCCATAGCCGCCTATGAGCAGGCTCTCGAACTCCGTCCTCAAATCACCTCCCATCTTCGGATAGGAGAGATCTACCTAGCCCAGGGGAGGTATGAGTTGGCCAAGGAGGAGTTCCAAGAGGCGTACCGGCTCGACCCCAAGGAGGAGGAAGCGCTTTTGGGGTTGGGCTCTGTCGCTGCGGCAAGGGGCGATGAGAAGGAGGCGATCGAGCGCTGGATGGAGGTCTTGACCCTGGATGAGACTAATGCGGAGGCCCATTATCGTCTGGGGAGGGCTTACATCGGTCGTTCCCAGTGGGGTCCAGCGCGGGAGGAGTTGGAGAAGGCGGCCCGGTATGGGGAAGGGGAAGCGCGCGTTTACCTGGGGTTGCTCCTGGCGAGGGAGGATCAGGGAACGGCGGTCTCATACTTGGAAGAGGTGGTAAGAGGGGGGGATTCCGGACTTAGGGAGGCTTCCGATCTCGTCTCCGCCTTGAAGGGGCTAGAAGGAGCCGAAGAGGCGGATCTGGCCGCTGGACTGGGACATATCTATCTTCGGTACGGCTTACCTACTTTGGCTCGGGAGGAGTTGGCTCGCGCTCTCTCCCTCGATCCAGAGCAGCATCTGGCGCGGAGTTACCTGGGGTATGCCCTCTGGTCTCTTGGGGAGTATGAAGAGGCGAGGGGGGTGTTGCGGGAGGCGTTCCGTCTCGATCCCCGCTCGCCTCTGAACTACTATTTCCTAGCCCTTCTTCATCGCTCGAAAGGGTACCTCGAGGTGGCGCTCTTGGAGTTCCAGAAGGCGTTACGGCTCGATCCCGATAACGCCGCCATCTGCGCGGAGATGGCGAGCACCTATCTAGAGAAGCGAGACTATCTGGCGGCTCGGGAGTGGTATCGGGCTGCGGTGGAGCGAGCCCCGGGAGAGGTCAAATTTCATCTCCTCAGAGCGGAGTTCCATCTAGAGCATCTCCTTTGGCTGGAGGATGGCCTAGCCGCGGCGCAGACGGCGGTGGCCTTGGATCCCCAGAACGGGGTGACCTACGATCTTTTGGGCTGGGCCCAATATCTCCTGCGGAGGCCGGAGGCGATGGCCTCCCTGGAGAGGGCTGTGGCTTTGGACCCGGAATCGGCTAGAGCCTACTACCATCTGGGCCTGGCTTACGCTCAAGAGGGGCTAAAGGACAAGGCCCGCCGGGCTTATGAGCGGGCCATCGACCTAGATACCGAAGGCCTCTATCGGGAGCGGGCCCAAAAGGCCCTCAAGGAGTTGGCACACAAATAGGGTCTATTCTATTTGGATAGTTCCCAGGTTCACCCTCTCTCCTATCTTCTCTCCTTGAGCATCGATAACCGGCAGTCGCTCCATAGTCTTCAATAGATAGATCCCCACCCATAGATCGTATTCTCCGGGGGGCAACTCTCCGGTAGTCAAGCAGTGTTCATCGATTACTACCTCGCCCTTATCCCAGATGGAGGTGGGGTAGTCGCCATCTTGCGGCTGGCTGTCCGCTTGGGCCACGATCTCTTCCCCATCCAGAAGATGGACGAAAACCGTGTAATCCTCTCCCATCTCCCGCCTGGCCTGCCAGT
>JBHIDN010000167.1:0-4361 GCA_046760125.1 Anaerolineae bacterium | reverse complement strand
TTTCCTCTACCAGTTCGTGAAGAAAGTCCCGCCTCTGGTAGGGGTTTCGGCTCCCCTTGTTGGTACCCTCTTCCTCATTCTTTTGCCCTTCCTAGATCGCAATGAAGAGCGTCATCCCAGGAAGAGGACCATAGCCATAGCGTTAGGCACGGTGGCGGTGATGGCCCTCTTGGGCCTCACCGTCTGGGGCTATCTTAGTTAAAGGGAGGCGAAGCGTGTCTTCTCGCTGGCGAACGATGATCGTGGCCCTGGTTGTGATCTTGGCCACCCCTCTTCTCATCTACGCCAGACCTTCCGACCAACCCCCCATCCCCCATCCTCTAGAAGGGAGGGAGGCTTGTCTCGCCTGCCATGAGGCGGGCGTAGGAGGGGCGACTCAGATCCCTACGGATCACGTCGGCCGTCCCAACGAGAGTTGCATAACCTGTCACTCCCCCACACCGGCCGAAGAGCCGAGCCCCACGCGAGTGGTGCCCACCCCTATTATCTTTCCCCAGAGGGGAGCGGTGAACACCTGCCTTGAATGTCACAGATCTTTGGGGGGGAAGCACGAGGAGATCACTACCGCTTGGGAGGGAGGCATCCATTCTCGCAGAGGTGTGGGTTGCGCCCACTGCCATGGGGGCGATCCAGGGGCTAGCGACATGGCAACCTCTATGTCCCCGGAGGCGGGCTATATCGGGGTGCCCGCCAAGGCGGAGATTCCAGCCTTATGCGCCTCCTGCCATTCCAACGTAGATCTGATGCGCCAGTACAACCTCCCCACCGACCAGTGGGCCAAATTCCAAGAGTCCGTTCACGGACAACGGTTGGAAGAAGGCGACACCAAGGTGGCCACCTGTTTCGATTGCCATGGAGGCCACCGGATGAACCCTGCCAACGAGCCCTCTTCGACCGTCTACCCTACCAATATCCCCGCCATGTGTGCCCGTTGTCACTCCGATGCTGAATATATGAGGTCCTATGATCTCCCCACCGATCAGGATGAGTTATACCGAAAGAGCGTTCATGGAGTGGCCTTGCTCGAAAAACAAGATCTCCGCTCCCCCAACTGTGCCACCTGTCATGGGAAACATGGGGCCGCTGCTCCCGGTTTCACGGAGGTAGCCAACGTCTGCGGCCAATGTCATTCCGCTACTCAGAACTATTACGTGCAGGGAGCACACGCCCGATCCCCCCAGGGAGCGGTCGAGCCCCCTAAATGCGTCACTTGCCACGGACAACATGATGTCCCCTGGCCCACCGAAGAGCTATTCCTAGGCGATGAGCCCCGACGTTGTGGCTACTGTCATCAAGAAGGCTCCCCGGAGGCGGAGATAGCGACAAGGATGTATGAGGCCCTCAACGAGGCGGCTCAATCCCTGGCTGAGGCCGAGGAGGCGATCGAGAGGGCCTCAGGCAGCGGCTTGATCGTCGTTGCGGAGAGATCGAGGCTGCACGAGGCGACAACCTCGCTGATGGAGGCCAGAGCGGCTCAACATGATGTCCAACTGATCACTTTAACGGGGATGACAGATAAGGCCCTTTCCATCTCCCAAGAGGTGAAAGAAGATGCGGAGAAAGCTATCGCCCAGGCTGTCATTCGGCGTCGGGCTATGGTGATAGCCGTAGCAGGGATTGGGCTGACTATAATAGCCCTCTATCGCATCAAGAGGGAGCTGGATCAGGAGTGGCTCTCGCGGGGATCGTAATGATAGACTCTCCCAGAGGGTAATCGTGGCCAAGGTACGGATCTCCCAACTGTTACAATCGGGCTCGGCTCTCTTTCGCGGGCAGCGAGGGGTGGTGTTCGTTTCCATGATAGGGATAATTCTTTTCATCATCGCCGGAGGGCTGTGGGAATACACCAATTCCAACACCTTCTGTGGCACAGCCTGTCATACGATGCCGCCGGAATACGAAGCCTATCAGATATCGCCCCACGCACGGGTGAAATGTGTGGAATGTCATCTCGGTCGCGGGCTCCTGGCTACCCAATTCACCCGTAAACTGGGCGATGCGGGGCATGGGGTGACATATCTCCTCCGTCGCTTCGAGAGGCCGATATATGTGACCAGCATGAGGCCGGCGCGAGAGACCTGTGAGAAATGCCACTGGCCAATCGCGTTCCACGACGATAGCGTGCGTGAGATAAGACGCTTCGCTGCCGATGAGGAGAACACCGAGAGTAGAACTTATTTGGTCATGCATACCGGCGGAGGCACGGCCCGAGAGGGGAGAGGGATGGGGATACATTGGCATATCGAGAATCAGGTCTGGTATATCGCTACCGACGAGCATAAACAGAACATCCCCTGGGTGCGAGTTATCGACCACCAAGGAAGGGTCACTGATTATCAAGATGTGAGCGTGGAACTCGATCCAGAGTTCATCGAGGAAGCGCCCAAGCGGCTAATGGATTGCATCGATTGCCACAATCGGATCGCCCACCAGTTTCGCTCCCCCAGAAAAGCGGTAGACAACGCCTTGGCTCTCCATCAGATCTCTCGGGATATCCCCTTCATCAAGAAGATGGGGGTAGAGGTCCTGAGTGGCGAATACAGCAGCATGGAGGAGGGCTTGGGGAAGATCGCCCAATTGGCGGAGTTCTACTCTTCATCTTATCCTGACTTCTACAACAGCCATCGGGAAGAGGTGATGAGGGCTATTCAAGTCCTGCAAGGCATCTTCATGCGCACGGTTTTCCCTGATATGGGCGTCGCTTGGCAGACTCATCCTGACAACGACGGCCACGATGAATTTCCTGGTTGTTTCCGCTGCCACGATGGGAAGCATATAAGCGAACAGGGGGAGTCGGTCCGCCTGCATTGCAATATCTGCCACTCTATCCCGGTCACGGTGGGGGCGGATGAGAGACCTCCCGAGATGCCCTTCACCGCCATCGCTGAGCCCCCTTCCCATATAGCCACCGATTGGATGTTCAAACACCGCTTCGTGGCTAACAGCGGATGCGAAGGGTGCCATGGTCCCTACGTGTTCGGGTCCGATGATAGCAATTTCTGTAGCAACAGCAGTTGTCATGGCCGGCGATGGGAATGGGTAGGTCTGGACGCTGCCTTTACCCATCCCATAGAGCTGGTGGGTCGCCACGCCGACTTGACCTGTAACCGGTGCCATGAACAGGCGACGAAGCCGGAGAATCGATGTGCCGCTTGTCATGAACAGCACCCCCATGAGTGGGGCTCTCAAGAGTGTGAACTATGTCATTCTCCCTTGGGTTGGAGGGAGTCGACCATAGGGGCCTTAGGTGCTCCCGTGCCTCATCCTATAGATGGGCGTGAAGACTGCCTGGGCTGCCATGGGGAGGGTGGTCTAAAGCCTTCCCCCGCCGATCATGCTGGTCGAACCAACGAACTGTGCGGGGCCTGCCACGTGGCTGAGGGGAGCCCTTAAGGGTGGGCTGAGGAGGGACTCATGAGAAGGGTAGTTGGTCTACTGGCGGTGGTGGTGGTACTGGCGATCTCGCTGGTTCTCATCCGGGGTTTCCAATATACCCATGATCCAGATTTTTGCGGAGATTGTCATCTTATCGAGCCTTTCTACAGGAGTTGGAAGGAGGCGAGCCATTCGGGATATGGGGCCCTCTGCACGGACTGCCATTATGGGTCGGGTCTAGCCGGTTATCTGAAGGGTGAGTTCTACACCTTCGTAATGTTCACCAAGTACGCTCTAGGGAGATATGACCTGCCCACCTCGGCCAGGCTTTTGACCAACGAGAACTGCCTAGAATGCCATCCAGAGATCCTGGATCGGGAGATAGCCATGGCCGGGGGGCTGACCTTCTACCATCGGGAACATGTGGAGGTGAAGGGCGTGGAGTGTCGCCATTGCCATACGGCTATCGGCCATCCGGGGGCTGTGGCGCAAGCGGTTGTGGGCGAGCCTCCCAAGATCTCCAAGGATATCTGCCTAGGCTGTCACGATGGGGAAAAGGCCCCCATAGTGGTGGGTAGCCCTCTGACATCGGGAAAGACGCACCCAGGTGAGCCGCCCATCGACACCGGCATATGGAAACAGGAGCACTGGAAAGCGGCTTTGGCTCCCGCGAAGATCGCCGGACGCACGGTCTCTATAGAGAGAGATGATTGCCTCTCTTGTCACGGCGAGCCGAGGGAGGCTACAGGCTGCCAAAATTGCCATGTTCCTCTGGCCTCCGATTATCCAGCGGCCTCCGAGAACTGTCTGCGCTGTCATCAGGAGACGATGACCAAGGAGTTGACCGCGGAGGGACTTCCTTTCTATCATGATAAGCATCTCCTTCATACCTCGTCCGTCTGCGAGGATTGCCATCTGAGGATCACCCACCAGGAGATCTGCGTGGATTGCCACGACGGCCAGATGGCACCGGCCATCTTCAGCGA
>JBHIDN010000166.1:0-4387 GCA_046760125.1 Anaerolineae bacterium | reverse complement strand
TCCTGGCAGAGCAGCACGCTGACGGCTACTGGGTCAAGCCCGGGCCGGGTTACAACCCCAAGTACCGAAGCACCGTCTGGTCGGTTACCTTCCTGGCGCAACTCGGCGCCGACGGCAACGACCCTCGTGTGCGCGCTGGGTGTGAGTACATCTTAACTCGCTCGCCGGCCTCCAGCGGTGGGTTCTCCGCCACCGGTTCACCGTCAGGGGCCGTTCTTTGCCTGGGTGGCAACCTCTGTGCGGCGCTATTGGGTCTCGGCTGGTTGGGAGACGAGCGTTTGGATCGGGCCCTGGATTGGCTGGCCCGCGCCATCACTGGACAGGGTTTTGCCCCGGCAGAAGACCAGAAGGCCCCGCTTCGCTACTACAAGTCCGCACATGTGGGCCGGGCTTCGCCTGCGCTGCCAACAACCGCCTGCCCTGCGCCTGGGGAGCGGTGAAAGCGATGCTGGCCTTCGGCAAGCTGCCCGAAGGCGTTCGCACGCCAGTCATCGAAGCGGCCATCGAAACCGGCGCTGAGTTCCTGCTCGGTCGCGATCCGGCTGTCGCCGACTACCCGGCCGGCTGGAGCGACAAGCCCAGCCGGAGCTGGTTCAAGTTCGGCTTCCCGGTCTTCTACGTGACCGACGTGCTGCAGAACCTGGAAGCGCTCACCAGTCTGGGTTTGGGCTCCGACCCGCGCCTGAAGTCCGCCCTCGAGTTAGTGCTCTCCAAGCAGGACAAGCAGGGTCGGTGGAAGATGGAGTATACCTACAAGGGCAAGACCTGGGCGGATATCGAAGAGAAGGGCCAGCCCAGCAAGTGGGTCACCCTCAGAGCACTGAGAGTGCTTAAGGGAGTGTATGGTTAGCATGATTAAAGTCGGCTGTTGCGGATTTCCCAAGGCCAAAAGGGAATATTATACCCATTTTCCCGTGGTCGAGGTGCAGCAGACCTTTTATCACCCTCCCCGAGTAGGAACTTGTGAGAGGTGGCGAGCCCAGGCTCCCCCAGGGTTCGAGTTCACCCTCAAGGCTTGGCAACTGATAACCCATGCCCCCAGTTCCCCCACCTACCGTCGGCTGAGGATGGAGATAGAAAAACCGAATAGGTACGGCTTCTTTCGGTTCACTGATGAGGTTTTGGCCGCTTGGGAGAGGACGAAGGAGATAGCACAGGCTCTGGAGGCGCGGATAGTCCTCTTCCAGTGTCCTCGAAGTTTCACCCCCACCAAGGAGCATATCGCCGATATGCGTGCTTTCTTCCAAGCCATAGAGCGAGATGGCCTCCTCTTTGTATGGGAGCCGCGAGGAGAATGGGAAGAGGAGCAAATAAAAAGGCTTTGCCAAGAGTTGGATCTCACTCATGGTGTTGATCCCTTCCAAGGTCCACCCGTCTATGGGGAGATAGCCTACTTCCGCCTTCATGGTATAGGCGGATACAGATACCGCTACACCGACGGAGACCTAAGCCAACTGCTCCGCTGGTGCCGGGAGTATGAGAAGGGATATTGTCTCTTCAATAATATCAGCATGTTCGAGGATGCCCTGCGAATGAAGGAGATGATGGGTGGATAAAATACGACTGAAGTCCGATCCCACAGAGTGGCTACTATCCGAAGGCCAGCCTTGGGTCCGCTATAGAGCGATGGTCGACCTCTTGGACAAGCCCGAGGAGGACTCCGAAGTTGAGGAGGCCCGCACCGAGATGCTGGAACACCCCCAGGTCCAGAGCCTCATCGAGGAACTCAGGAAGTGGCCGGGCTACCCCCTCAAACGCCACAACGATGCTAAACACCCCCTCCATAAACTGGCCGTCCTAGCCGACTTCGGCCTGCGGGCCGATGATCCGGGGATGGGTGAAATCGTGGAAAAGGTGATGGCCCACCAGTCGCCCGAGGGAGCCTTTCAGACCGTCGTGTTGGTGCCCAAGGCCTTCGGCGGGACAGGCAAGGAAATGTGGACATGGATGCTGTGCGATGCGCCGACTGTGCTCTATGCCCTGCTGGGTTTCGGCCTGGGGGCTCACCCGGCCGTGCAGCAGGCTGTCGAGCACCTGACCTCACTCATCCGCGACAACGGCTGGCCCTGCGCAGCCAGCCCTGACCTGGGCAAATTCCGGGGACCGGGCCGCAAGGCCGACCCTTGTCCCTACACCAACCTCCTGGCCCTCAAAGCCCTGGCCCAGGTGCCGGAGATGCGGGATAGTGAAGCCGCTCACATAGGAGCAAAGATGCTTCTTGGCCACTGGGAACATCAGAAGGAACGCAAAATCTACCTCTTCGGCATCGGCACCGATTTCCGTAAACTCAAATACCCCTTCATCTGGTACGATATCTTGCATGTGACCGACGTTTTGAGCCGCTTTCCCTCCTTGAAAAATGACCCGCGCCTTCAGGAGATGGTCGAGACCCTGGTGGCGCAGCAGGATGAGCGAGGACGCTTCACCGCCTCCTCAGTCTGGATGGCCTGGAGAGCGTGGGAGTTCGGCCAGAAGAAGGAGCCCTCCCCTTGGATCACTTTGCTGGCTCTGAGGATCATCAAAAGGCTATATGGATAAGAATTGGCCCTTTCACCTAGAGCCCTCTTGTGTTAAAATGTATAAAGAAGCCTAAGACCTTTTAAGAGAAGAGGTTATGGTGACTACCCTTTATCTTGTGCGACATGGCGAGACGAGCCTCAATAGGGAGCGCATCTTCCAAGGCCACCTCGACCCAGAACTCTCGGGGTTGGGATGGGAGCAGGCCAAGCGTCTCGCCTTGCGCTTAAAGGATGAGAAGATAGGGGCTTTCTACTCCAGTGACCTCTTGAGAGCCTACCAAACCGCCTCCACCATCGCCGCTAAGCACCGCCAGGGCGTGATAAAGGTGAAAGAACTCCGAGGCATCGACTGTGGCGAGTGGACGGGGAAGTCGGTGGAGGAGATCGAAGCGGTCTACCCTGAACTACTCATCACTTGGCGCTTCCAACCCCATCGCCATCGCATGCCTGGCGGGGAAAGTCTGGAGCAGGTACAGCGTCGCATTATCCGCGCTTGGCACAGGATCATGATGGAGGAAGCAGGACACAATATATGCATCGTCACCCACGCCATTCCGGTCAAGAGCCTCATGTGCCACTTCATGGAAGATGACCTCTCCTTGCTGTGGTTTACTCCGAGGCAGGATAACGGAGCCCTCAACATCATCCAGTTCGAGGGAGGGAAGCCCCGAGTGATAGAGGTGGGAAGCATAGACCATCTTCAGGGTTTAGAAGCCCCGGGGTGAGGTGATGCCCAAGAAGTGCCGCTTCTATCACGAGGATACCTACCGTCGTAAGACCATCAAAGAGTGCCGTCTCATCGCTCGCAACCCCCGCTCCGCTCCTTGGAAGGAGGGTCTGTGTAAAAGGTGTCCCGTCCCCCAGATACTAGCCCGTAACCCTTGTGCCCATCTGGCCTTAGAAGCCACCATCCAGCGATGGCTCCGCCTCTTCTCCAGGGTGCAGGTCTATGCGGTCTGCACGGCGAGGCTGGTAGAGATCAAAGATCCCGCATCATGCGGGCAAGGCTGTACCCAATACAAGAGCGCCTTTTAAGAAAGGAGGGAATATCTATGGAGGCCTATGTTTTCGTCGAGTGTGATGGCGATCCCACGGAGGTGGTTCGCAGCCTGCGTGACCTCGCGGATGTAAAGAGGGCTGACGGCCTCTTCGGGGCCATCGAGGTCATCGCCCTCATCGAGGCCCCGGATCTGGCAGCCCTGGACCAAGCCATTATAGATATCCAGGGCGTCGTCGGGGTGGAGTTCACCGATACCCGCATCATCAGGGATATATCCTAGCCCTCATATAAGACCCCTTCCTCAGAATCCAAAAGGGCCATCCTCTGGGTCGATAAGCCACTGAAAGGGTGGCTGGACTGACCTGGTGCCTTTGCGTCTGCCGAGGCTAAAGGAGGAAAATAGAATGCGTGCCTATGTTCTTATCAATGTTGAGCGGGATCCGACCGCGGTGGCTCAGGACCTGAGCCAAATCGAGGGGGTGAAAGAGGCCGACGCTCTTTTCGGTCCCACCGACGTTATCGCCCTCGTCGAAGCCCCGGATATGGAGGGCCTAGAGAACCTTCTCCTCCAAATCTACGGCGTCGGAGGTGTTGTCTCCACCGATACCCGAATCGCCTTTGGAGGCAAATGACCCCCTCGCGTATCAGGTCTGCCAGGCGATAGTAGGCTTGGGAGAGCCCTATCCAGGGCTCTCTTTCTTTGTCAGCCCGACCGGGGGATGATATAATCTTGGCAAAAGAGGCTGAGAAGGAGAACTGTTATGCGCGTCCCTCTCATGGCTGGAAACTGGAAGATGCACAAGAGCGTGGGCGAGGCCATCGCCCTGGTCCAAGCCCTCAAGGAAAGCCTGGCCGACGTAACCGATCG
>JBHIDN010000165.1:0-4391 GCA_046760125.1 Anaerolineae bacterium | reverse complement strand
CTCCTGGCCCAGTTTTCCACCTGCATCCGCTGCCATAACTGCACGGTGGCTTGTCCCATCTGTTACTGTAAAGAGTGCCTCTTCAGGACATCCACCTTCGAACACGAATCCGATAGATACCTGAGGTGGGCGCAGCGGAAGGGAGCCATCCAGATGCCCACCGATACCCTCCTTTTCCAGTTGACCCGGCTGAATCACATGGTCACCTCCTGTGTGGGCTGTGGGATGTGCGAAAGCGCCTGTCCCAGCGATATCCCTTTGACCACTATTTTCCGGGCCGTGGGACAGGAAGTACAAGCCATGTTCGATTACCTGCCTGGGAGGAGCCTGGAGGATGAGTTGCCCCTGGCTACCTTCAAGGAGGATGAACTGGCGGAGTTGGGAGAAAGGTAGCCTCCCCGATAGAGGCGGAATGAAGGTGGAACCTAGGAGCAAGGGCTTAAAGCCAGCGGCTTTAGTGATAGGAGGGGGGATCGCAGGGATGCAAGCCTCCCTCGACATCGCCGATGCCGGTTTCCTGGTCTATCTGGTGGAGAGGGAGCCGAGTATCGGGGGGCATATGGCCCAACTAGATAAGACCTTCCCCACTCTCGATTGCTCATCCTGCATCCTGACCCCCAAGATGGTAGATGTGGCTCGCCACCCTAATATCCAGTTGATCAGCTATGCGGAGGTGGTGGGTGTAGATGGTGGGATAGGCCATTTCAAGGTAAGGGTGAAGCAGAAGCCCAGGTATGTGGATGTAGATAGATGTACCGGTTGTGGCCTCTGTGTGGAGGCTTGCCGACTCAAAGGGAGGATCACCAGCGAATTCGATGTGGGGGTGAGCAAGAGAGGAGCGGTATATATACCCTTTCCCCAGGCGGTACCTTTGAAGGCGACCATAGACCCCGAGCGTTGCGTCTTCATAACCAGGGGTGTCTGTGGGAAGGTCCCCGCTTGCAGAGAGGCTTGTCCAGCGGAGGCTATCGATTTCGAGCAGAAAGAGGAGATGATAGAAGTAGAGGTGGGGGCTATCATCGTGGCTACCGGCTTCGACCTCTTCGATGCCCGTCTCAAGCCGGAGTTCGGCTACGGCCTCTACCCCAACGTCATCAGCGGCCTCCAGTTCGAGCGGCTTTCTTCGGCCTCCGGCCCCACCAGGGGAAAGATAACGCTGAACGGGCAGGAGCCAAAGAAGGTGGTTTTCATTCAATGTGTGGGGTCCAGGGACAAAAGTGTGGGGGTAGAGTATTGTTCCCGGGTATGTTGCATGTACACGGCCAAGCAAGCCCATCTGGTGAAGGAGAAGATACCAGATGCGGAGGTGACGGTCCTATATATCGATGTGAGGGCTTTCGGAAAGGGGTTCGAGGAGTTCTACGACCGGGTGAGGGGCGAGGGGGTGATATACCGGAGAGGGAACCCTTCCGAGATATACAAAAGGGGGGAGAGGCTCATCGTTATGACTGAGGATACCCTCTTGGGTGAATCCCTTCAGTTGGAGGCAGATCTCGTGGTCTTGGCTACCGGGATCGCTCCCCGGGGAGATGCCTCAGATTTGGCCACTCTATTGAGATTATCCCCTTCGCCCGACGGCTTTTTCCAGGAAGCACACCCCAAGTGGAGGCCGGTGGAGACAGAAAGGGAGGGAGTATATCTAGCCGGCTGCTGTCAGGGGCCTAAGGACATACCCGATGCCGTGGCCCAGGCCAAGGCTGCGGCTTCCTCTGCCCTGATCGCCTTGAGGAACTATATGGAGGTCTCATAGATGGAGGGGCAGAACCTCGCCCAAGTGTATAGGCTCTTCGAGTGTATCCAGTGTGGCCGGTGTACCGGCGGTTGTCCTATGTCGCTAAAGACCCGCTTCAACATCAGACGACTGATCTATGAGGCTCTCGTTTACGAAGATATGGATCTTCAGAGCAAAGAGGTGCTATGGGATTGTAGCACCTGTGCCACCTGTACCCTCCGCTGTCCCAAGGGGCTGGACCCCACCGATATAGTGATCGGCCTGCGGAGCATCTTAGTAGACGGGGGGCGGATTCCCCCCGCTATCAGAGACGCGCTGAAGAGCCTGGCTATCCGGGGAAACCCTCTGACCATGGCCAGGGAGGAGAGGTCGAACTGGGCGGAGGGGTTGGGAGTGAAGGAGATCTCTGAGGGAGCAGAGGTTCTCTACTTTGTGGGCTGCAGCCCTTCTTATGATCCTCGGGTTCAGAAAGTAGCGAAAGCCTTGGTCCAAGCCTTCAAGAAGGCGAACGTAGACTTCGGGATCCTGGGCAACGAGGAGGTCTGTTGCGGGAGCGGGGCCCGCCGGGTGGGAGAGACGGGTCTCTTCGAGATGCTCCGCGAACTGAACTTAGAGACCTTGGAGCAATATCCTGTGGAACTGATGGTTACCACCTCCCCCCATTGCTATAACACCTTCCAGAACGAATACCAAGGCTTGGATTTCAAAGTGCAGCACTATACCCAATTCGTGGCTGGGCTTATCGACGAGGGGAAATTGCCCCTCTCCCAAGAGGTGAAGAGGGTCGTCACCTACCAGGACCCTTGCTTTTTGGGAAAACAAAACAAGATCTTCGAAGAGCCGCGAAAGATACTCAGGAGCATCCCCGGGTTGGAACTGAGGGAACTGGATAGATCGAGGGAGAGGAGCCTCTGCTGTGAAGGGGGAGGGGGGAGGATGTGGGTGGAGGGAACCAACCCCGAGGAGAGGTTGGCCCATACCCGTGTGCAGCAGGCGATGGATCTAGGCGCTGAGGTGCTAGCCACCGCTTGCCCCTTCTGTCTCCTCACCTTAGAGGATGCGGCCAAGACCGTTGCCGGCGAAGGCGGGATCCAGGTGATGGATATCATGGAGTTGGTGGTGGAGGCTATTTAAGTGGGTCCCAGGATCGGCGTCTATGTATGTCACTGTGGAGTGAATATCGCCGCCACCGTGGATGTGGAAACGGTGACCCGGTTCGCCCAGGGGTTGCCCTCTGTAGCCATAGCCAGAGATTACACCTATATGTGCTCTGACCCTGGCCAGGCGCTGATAAAGGAGGATATAAAGGAGTTCGGTCTCACCAAGGTGGTGGTGGCCTCCTGCTCGCCGATGATGCATGAACTGACATTCCGAGGTACCATCCAAGAGGCGGGCTTGAACCCCTACTGTTTGGAGATGGCAAATATAAGGGAGCAGTGCAGCTGGGTCCATGAGGAGAAAGAGGGGGCCACCCGAAAGGCGATACAACTGGTAGCCGCTGCGGTGGACAGGGCTTTCCTCCTGGAGCCCCTGGAGGAGAGAAGAGCCGATGTTACCCCGGCGACCCTGGTGATAGGAGGGGGGATCGCAGGGATGCAAGCGGCCCTCGATATCGCCAACGCTGGCTTCCAAGTCTATCTGGTGGAGAAGGAACCCCACCTGGGGGGGCATTTAGCCCTCCTAGATAAGACCTTCCCCACCCTGGAGCCCGTGGCTCCTCCCCTGGCGGAAGAGATCAAGGAGGTGGAGAGACATCCCAATATCGGTCTTCTCACCTCCGCTGAGGTGATCGGCATAGAGGGGTATATCGGCAACTTCAAAGTGGACGTTGCCGACCGAACTACCATAAGAGATCTCAAAGTGGGGACCATCGTCGTAGCCACCGGTTACGATCTCTTCGACGCTCGGTTAAAGCCAGAGTATGGCTATGGGGTCTACGAGAAGGTGATCACCGGCTTGGAGTTCGAGCGACTCGTCTCTTCATCTGGCTCTAGAATCTGGGTGAAGGGAAAAGAACCCCAAGATGTGGTCTTCATCCAATGTGTGGGCTCACGAGATAAAAGCGTGGGGCAGGAGTATTGCTCCCGCATCTGCTGCATGTACACCGCCAAACAGGCCCTTCTGGTTAAGGAGATGTTGCCCCAGGCGCGGGTGACGGTCTTGTATATGGATGTGAGGGCCTATGGAAAGGGGTTCGAGGAGTTCTACGACCAGGTGAGAGGCGAGGGGGTGATCTATAGACGGGGTAACCCCTCCGAGATATACAGGAAGGGGGAGAGGCTCGTCATTAGGGCTGAGGATACCCTCCTAGGTGAGCCTGTTCAGTTGGAGGCTGACCTGGTGGTTCTGGCCACAGGGATAACGCCTCGCCGCGATTCTCTAAAGATCGCCAACCTTTTGAAACTCCCCCGCTCACCGGATGGCTTCTTCATGGAAGCACACCCCAAGTTGCGTCCGGTGGATACGGTAACGGAGGGGATATATCTGGCCGGCTGTTGTCAGGGGCCCAAGGACATACCAGATACCGTGGCCCAGGCCAAGGCCGCTGCCGCCTCGGCTATGGTACCCTTGTGCCAGGGCCAGGTCAAGGTGGAAGCCGTAACCTCTATCATAGATGAAGAACTCTGCTCTGGGTGTGGGATCTGCGCCGAGATATGCG
>JBHIDN010000164.1:0-4392 GCA_046760125.1 Anaerolineae bacterium | reverse complement strand
CTACTTCCGCTCGATGATCAGCGTTCCTCCCTGTCCTCCGCCCACGCAGGCGGTGGCCAAGCCCAACTCCGCATCCCGCTTCATCATCTCGTACAGGAGAGTGACGGTGATCCTGGCCCCCGTGCATCCCACAGGATGGCCCAGGGCGATGGCTCCACCGTTGACGTTCACCCTCTCCCAATCCCAGCCATACTTCTCCATCTCCTTGGCCACGGCCAACACCTGGGCAGCGAAGGCCTCATTCAGTTCGATGAGATCCATCTCTGTCAGTTTCAGCCCTGCTCTCTCCAGAGCCTTGGGTATCGATTTGGTAGGGCCGATGCCCATGATGTGAGGCGGCACGCCGGCATAGGCGTAGGAACGGATATAAGCCAATGGCTCCATCCCCAACTCCTTAGCCTTCTCCTCGCTCATCACCACTAGAGCCGCCGCCCCATCGGAGATGGGACAAGCGTTGGCGGGGGTAACGGTGCCACCCTTCTTGAAAACGGTAGGATAGAGGGCCGCCTTCTGGACGGTGAGACCGGGGTTGATACATTCATCCTGGGTTATCGGCTCAGAGGCCACCTTCTGGCCCGCCACCCTCTTCTCCACCATCACCGGGGTTATCTCATCGGCGAACTTCCCCATCCGAGTGGCCATGAAAGCCTTCTTATGGCTCTGCACCGCATACTCATCCTGCTCCTCGCGGCTTATGTTGTACATCTCCGCCAAGTTCTCCGCCGTCTGCCCCATGATCTGATCGCAGATGGGGTCGGTCAGCCCCTCCCAAAGGGCATCGATGAACTGGGTATGGCGCAACTTCAGCCCCCAGCGGGCTCCCCGCACCGTATAGGGAGCGCTGCTCATGCTCTCCGTCCCTCCTACCAGGAATATCTCCCCCTCCCCAGCCTGGATAGCCTGATAGGCGTTGGTGATAGCCTGCATCCCAGAGACGCAGTTCCGCTGCACCGTATATCCCGGGACATGGTCAGGGATGCCGGCCATCAGAGCCGCCACCCGGGCGATATTAGGGGCATCGGAGTATTGGCCACAGCAGCCGAAGATGACGTCGTCGATGATATTCGGGTCCAAATCGGTACGCTTGAGGACCTCCTCCATCACGATCTTAGCCAACTCTTGGGCGGGGATAGTCCGAAAGGCTCCGCCGTGGCTCCCGATGGGGGTTCGCACCCCGCCAACGATGACTACCTCCTTCACTTTCTCCTCCCAGACAAAAATGCAAGGGGAACCATCCTCAAGAACTGCCCTTGCCTTATAGTCTCCTTCCTAGGAAGGAAACGAAGAATCGGTCCGCCTGGCCTCCGCCAAGCGGTACATCAGCCCTCCTGTTTGTGAAATCCGTTGCTATTCTACAACAAAAGGAGGAGTAAATCAACTGAAGATGACCGGGCTCACCGACTGGTGGCGTCAGGAGTTTCCTCCTGACGGCACTCAAAAGAAAACTACCTACCTTTCGAAGTACCGGAGCTCTTGAGTGTAAACGATATATCCGACGACCTCACCTGATGATCGGCCTTCGATAAGTGCACACTACTGCTGAGCCCCTTCTACCCTTTCAAACCTCTTTATGGGGGGATCGGCCCAGATGGCTTCGCGTGGGCACTGTTTGACGCACGCCGTACATTGTACACAGGCATCCAGCGCCACTACTCTGGCCTTCTTGCCCCCTCTATCGCTTGCGTACATCTCATAAACCCCCTTGGGACAAACCTCCACGCAGATCCCACAACCGCTGCACCGCTCGGCATCGACCCCTACGGTGAAAAAGGGCTCCATAACATAGCCAAGCCTGGCCCACACTTTGAGGACGATAGGCCACTTTCCAGCCCAGAAAGTTATGGTGCTGGCAGCATAGATAGGGCTTTGCCCCTCAAAATCGAAACCGAGGACACTCCCCAATATTAAGATGCCTACACCCCAAGCGACCAGCCTTCCGTTGCTCCAATGGCCGAAGAACAATGGGTAAAGGGCTAGAGCGACGATCGTTATGAGGGCCACGAATAGTCCCTTGAAAAGACCCACTTTTCCCGGCAGATAGGAGTAGAAGATAAACATAGCCAAGGCCATACCCCAAATCAAAGCCAGGACACCCGGTAGAGAACGGAGGGCCAATATCGCCACCGGGATGCCCACCAGCAGCGACAACATACCGCCCCACATGGAGGCCATCTCCAACCTGGCTGACAGGGGAAACTCCACCAGTCTCATCCTCTGTGTCTTCTTGAATCCATTCTCTATATAGCCCGGAATATCCTTGGCATAGACCGGGCCAAACTTGCAACGCCAGCCCGTCTCTCTCTTTATGATCTCCAGATCTACCCCCGGGGCAGAGAGCTGGGGAAGGATCAAGGTCCTATGTTTGACCCTCTCGCCAATCCCACTGGTCTTGAGAACCGAGATCACAGAACGAGCGTTAAATATCCCGCCTCCAGCCGCGCACCAGACGTTCTTCCCCTTGGTGGGAGCCACCAAAAGGTAGCAGTCGAGATTTTCGATCTCTTTGGAGACCCTCCTCACGGTGAGATCAAAATTGGAGGTGACGAAGACAGGCGACTTGGGGCCGGGGTGCCCGAACTCCCGGAGCCCGGTTTTGGTGGGGAAGCCAACGAAGCGAAAGACGGTCTGGACGATGGTTTTCAAGAAGTCAAGCATGGCTAGCCCTCCTTACAGGCGACATAGGTTTGCAGTGTGCCTAAAAGGTACTTCCTGAGGCTCACTATCTTGAACCCGGCCTTCGCGATCTTCTTATCCAAATCGGCCACCCTCTTAGTTGTATTTTGAGTCAAGAGATAAGTGATTGTCACAAAGGGCAACCTATATAGAAAGGTCATTACTCGACCGATGAAAGATGTGGGCAAGATCTCATCGGCGATGATCAATTTGCCCCCCTCCTTCAAGATGCGCCAACATTGCTGGAGCGTATAATCTATCTCGCCCTCCGACAGTTCGCTGAAAGTAAGGGTGCTCACTACACAATCGAAACTCTGGTCCTCGAAAGCGGTGTCCAGGTCGACCGCTCCTAGCTCCCTTAACTCGATCTGCTCCTCAAGATTCTCTTCTCGAGCCCTCGCCCTAGCGATCTCCAACATGGAAGCGGATATATCTACACCTACCACCTGTGCTCCCCTCTGGGCCAAAAGGACCGCCAGCGTGCCTGTACCACAACCTATATCCAACACCTGCTCCCCGGCGTTGACTAGAGCAGCGATATCTTCCTTCGCTCGCTCCAGCCTACCCAAAGTCAGTATCGTCATCCCTTTATCGTATCGTCTGGGTGCTGACTCCAGGACTTTCATGAAGACATAAGTTGACATCTTACTCCCTCGCTTCTAGCGACCGTTGGCTATACCATGCAAGACGCTCTCCACCAAGGTCTCGCTCACCTCCTGCCAGTCAAAGGCTTCATTATCGATCATCCATAGCAGCACCTGTCCACAATAGGCAGCCATCAGGAAGGAAGCCACCGCCGATGAATCCACCGCCTTGAATTCTCCGGCTGCGATCCCCTCCTCGATGATGTCGCTCAGGATCGAGCGGTAAGCGGCGAATATCTGTTGAAATTTGGCGCTGACCTCCCTCTCACGGCCCGCCTCGGCCCAAAACTCCATCTGAACCTGCACGAAATCCGATGCCTCGACCATCAGTTGTTGCGGAAACTGAGCACACTTTCTCAGTTTGTCGGCGGCGCTATCTTGAGGGGAAAGGAGAGCCTGCCAGGCTTGCTCTGTCCGCGCCATCCACTCGTCGAGGATGGCCATGAATAGTTCTCGCTTGCTCTTGAAGTAGTAGTAGATCAGCCCCTTGCTAAAGGGAGTCTGGGCGGCGATCTCCTCCATAGTGGTCTGGTGATACCCTTTGCGAGCGAAGCAGGCTGTGGCTGTCTCCAGGATCTGGGTTCGCCTCTCCCTCTCCACACTCGGCTTTGGCATCATCTCTTCCCCTTGAATATAACTGACCAGTCAGTTATATTATATACTCTTTCGTTATTTTGTCAAGGCTTTGAAGAATGCTCATCAATCTGATAAACTATTGAGGAAGGAGTCAAAGAGATTCTCATGCCCATTCGAATCCTATCCTCTGAAGTTGTCTCCAAGATCGCCGCCGGCGAGGTTGTCGAGCGGCCCGCCTCCGTGGTGAAAGAATTGATAGAGAACTCCATCGACGCCGGAGCCTCGGAGATAAAGGTGGAGGTGCGTCAAGGGGGCCGCCGCCTCATGCGGGTCATCGATGACGGCGAGGGTATCCCCGCCGAGGAGGTGGAGTTGGCCTTTGAACGCCACTCCACCAGCAAGTTGAAGGACGCCGAAGACCTTTACCGCATCACCACCCTGGGCTTTCGAGGCGAGGCCCTCCCCAGCATCGCCGCCGTCTCCAAGGTGACGATGGTCA
>JBHIDN010000163.1:0-4405 GCA_046760125.1 Anaerolineae bacterium | reverse complement strand
TAGGGGTTAAAGACTAAGAACGGGAATAGTAAGCGTGGGGTGAAGGCGCAGAGAGTCGGGGTGAGGTGGGAGCCCGATGCTGGAGCCCATGTCGAATGGGCCCGGGAGTCGCAGGTTGAACGTGACCTAAGCGGTCATCAGTAGGCTTCGCCGGATGTCGCCACCGTTATCTAGGCTGAGGATATCGGATCGTTCGATCCCGTATCTGCTATAAGTGGGGCTGGCTAACCCGCCGTTCACGGCGGGTTTTTGCTAAGCCCAAGAAGGGTGGCACCGCGAGGAGAACCCCCGTCCCTTTGGGATGGGGGTTTTGAATTAGGGGCATTTGCCTAGAAAGGAGGGGCTATGATATGAAGAGATAGGGGTAGAACGGTCATCATAATTTGAGAAAGGAGAGCGCGATGGAAGAGTATAAGATCCCCTTGGGCGAGGAGGAGATCCCGACCTATTGGTATAATGTCTTGGCTGATCTCCCCTTCGAGTTGCCGCCGCTTTTGCACCCGGTCACGGGAGAGCCTACTCGCTTGCCTCCTCCCCTCTTTCCCGAGGCCCTCAACGAGCAGGAGTGTAGCAAGGAGCGATACATCGAGATCCCAGAGGAGGTGCGGGAGGTGTACAAACTCTGGCGTCCCACGCCCCTCTACCGGGCTAGGCGCTGGGAAAAGGCGCTGAATACTCCGGCCAAGATCTATTACAAATGGGAAGGGGTGAGCCCCCCGGGCAGCCACAAGCCCAACACCGCCGTGGCCCAGGCTTACTACAACAAGAAAGAGGGGGTGAAGCGTCTCACCACAGAGACGGGAGCCGGCCAGTGGGGCAGCGCCTTGGCCTTTGGCTGCCGACTTTTTGGGCTGGAGTGCAAGGTCTATATGGTGAAGGTGAGTTATCACCAGAAGCCATATCGCCGCATCCTGATGGAGACCTGGGGTGCTGAGGTAGTTCCCAGCCCCAGCCAGGATACCGAATCGGGAAGGCGGATCCTAGCCCAGGACCCCGAGACCTCGGGAAGTTTGGGCATCGCCATCAGCGAGGCGGTGGAGGATGCGGGCAGCCGGGATGATACCAAATACTCCCTGGGGAGTGTCCTCAACCATGTCCTCTTGCACCAAACGGTCGTGGGGCTGGAGACAAGGAAGCAGTTGGAGAAGGCGGGGGACTACCCTGACATCTTAGTGGGCTGCGTCGGCGGGGGGAGCAACTTCGCTGGCTTCTTCCTTCCCTTCCTCAAAGATAAGTTGGAGGGGAAACCCCTGCGGATGGTCTGCGCTGAGTCAACGGCTTGCCCTAGCCTGACCAGGGGGGTGTACGCCTACGACTACGGAGATACGGCTGGGGTAGCGCCCATAGCCAAGATGTACACCCTAGGGCATAGTTTCGTCCCTGCTCCCATCCACGCCGGCGGCCTCCGCTACCATGGCATGGCCCCTATGGTTTGTGCCCTCTACGATCAGAAATTGATCGAAGCCGTAGCCTTCCACCAAAACTCTATCTTTGACGCCGCCATCAGTTTCGCTCAGGCGGAGGGTTTTGTGCCTGCACCCGAGTCGGCTCATGCCATCAAGGCGGTGATGGAAGAGGCTCTCAAATGTCGGGAGGCTGGCGAGTCCAAGGTGATCGCCTTTAACTTGAGCGGGCATGGCCACTTCGACCTGGCGGCCTACGAGGCCTATCTGGCTGGCCAACTGGAAGATTATGAGTACCCTGATGAGAAGGTAAAGGAGGCGCTCAAAGAGTTGCCCAAAGTCGCGGTCTAGTGCGTTCAGTGTCCTGAGGAAAAGATGCCCGGGTGCAACCCCAGACCTGTTCACCCCCTGTCCTTGTCAGGGGGTGAACTTATTACTATAATGGGGGCCATGACATTACAGCGTGGCTAGCCAGAGAGGGGGAAAATGAGTCAAAAGGAACGAAGGAAAAGCCCCAGGGTGAGAGCCCACCGCTTGGTCTCCTTTCGCCGCTCAGAGGATAGCGGCACCACCGATTATGAGGGGTTCGTGCGCACCTTGAACCTGGGACTGGGCGGCCTTCTCTTGGAGACGGACTACGTCTTTGAACCAGGCGAGCCCTTAAGGTTGGAGATCTTGAGCGGCGATAGCGTCCTCAGGGCCAAAGGCGAGGTGGTTTACCGGGAAGGAAGCGGGAAGAAGTTCAAGGTAGGGGTGAGGTTCACAGAGATATCCCAGGAGACCCTGGGGGGCTTGGAGGAGGAGGTGGGGCTCAGCCCGCAGGGTTAGAATGAAAAGGAGTGGCCAGTGGGCGTAGTTCACAGGTTCATCGGTCGAGAGGGAGCCTTCGAGTGGGAAGGGAGGGCCCCGGAGGAGTATATCGCCGAGACGGCCAAAGGCGCTTCTATCAACTGGCTCATCGGCCCTCGAGAGAAGGCTCCCCACTTCGCTATCAGGTATATCGAGGTGGAGCCGGGAGGCCATACCTCCTTAGATAACCACGAACATGAGCACGGGGTGATGATTCTCCGGGGAAAAGGCAAAGTGCTTATGGGCCAAGAGGAGGTGGAGGTGGGGTTCGGCGATATATTGTTCGTGCCCGGCAACGAGAGACATCAGTTCAGAAACGCGGGGGATGAGCCGTTCGGCTTTCTATGTGTGATTCCGAGGATCCAGGCATGGTCAGCGGAAAGATGAAGGCCGCGGTCTATCACGGGCCGGGCAAGGTAACGATCGAAGAGGTAGATGTCCCCCAGATAGGCGAGAGGGAGATATTAGTCCGCGTTAAGGCGGCTCTGATCTGCGGAACGGACCTGAAGACCTATCTGCGAGGCCACCGCTTGGTGAAGCCACCCAGTCCCTTCGGCCATGAATTCGCGGGGGAGGTGGCGGCAATGGGAAGGGGGGTCACTCGCTTCTCCGAGGGGATGCCGGTGGTGGCCGCCAATTCCGCCCCCTGCAACGTTTGTTTCTTCTGCAAGCGAGGTCAGCATAACCTCTGCGAGGATATCCGCTTCAATTGGGGGGCCTTTGCTGAGTACGTAAGAGTTCCAGCCCGCGTAGTTGAACAGAACCTTCACCCTATCCCCAAGGGTTTGAGTTATGAAGAGGCGGCGTTGTTGGAGCCCCTCGCCTGTGTGGTGCGGGGAAATGAGGCGGCGGGCATCGAGTTGGGAGACAGCGTGGCTATAGCCGGGGGAACGGGGCCCATCGGCCTTATGCACCTGCAACTAGCCTTTCACCGGGGAGCCAAAGAGGTGATAGCCATAGGCTTGAGAGATGAAAGGTGGGCTGTAGCCGAGGAGTTGGGGGTTAGCCATCTCATAGATGCTGGCAGTGAGGACCCCGTAGAGCGAGTTTTGGAGTTGACAGAGGGACGAGGGGCCGACGTGGTCATCGAGTCTGCGGGGTTGCCCCAGGTGTGGGAGATGGCGCTCAAACTGGTGCGCAAAGGCGGCACAGTGGTTTTCTTCGGTGGATGTCCCTCGGGGTCGAAGATCAGTCTAGATACCCATAGAGTCCACTACGACGAATTGACTATCAAAGGCTCTTTTCACCATACCCCTCGCGCGGTGAAGAAGGCCCTGGACCTTCTGGCTTTCGGCGTGGTGAAGGCTAAACCTCTCATCACTCATGAGTTGCCCTTGGAGAGGTTAGAGGAAGCGCTTTTGATGATGAAGGAAGGTCGGGCTGTCAAGGTAGCGATTCTGCCCTAGGTGACACAGATGAGGGTGGCTAAGTACTACCGTCATGACGATATTCGAGTGGAAGAGATGCCCGTGCCCCAGATCGGGCCGGGGGAACTCCTGGTTCAGGTGAAGGCTTGTGGCCTCTGTGGGAGCGACGCTATGACCTGGTACGCCGACGAGAAAGCGCCCACGGTCCTGGGCCACGAGCCTACGGGTTTGGTGGCTGAAGTGGGCGAAGGGGTAAAGGGGTTCGCCATCGGCGACCGGGTCTTCGCCCATCACCATGTGGCTTGTTTGGTCTGCCACCACTGCCGACGGGGCGACTACTCCGTGTGCGATACCTTCAGAGCGACCCATATCGACCCTGGGGGGTTCGCGGAGTATATCCGCGTCCCAGCCCTCAATGTGGAGCGCGACGTCTTACTCCTCCCGGAGGAGGTCTCCTTTGAGGAGGGCACGCTCATCGAGCCGGTGGCCTGCAGCGTCCGAGGGATGAGGCGGGTAAGGGTCGAGCCCGGAGATGCAGTCTTAGTTTTGGGGGCTGGGGTATCGGGGCTCATCTTCGCCCAGTTGGCCAAGCTTTGGGGGGCAGGCTTGGTGGTGGTCGTCGATTTCGTCCAGTATCGCTTGGATGTGGCGAGAAGGTTAGGTGCTGATCTGGTCATCGAGGCAGGAGAGGAGACCCTCGGTCGGCTCAAAGCGGCTAACGAGGGGCGAGGTGCCGACCTAGTGATCGTCACCCCAGGGACCATCAGGGCTATGGAGGAGGGGATC
>JBHIDN010000162.1:0-4407 GCA_046760125.1 Anaerolineae bacterium | reverse complement strand
CCACAGACGAGCAGTTCAGGGAACTGGACCGCTGGATAGCGGACCGGATCAGGGCCTGCGTCACCGGTGATTGGTCCCCCCGGAATAGAAGGGTAGTACCTGACGCCCTGCTTCGGGAATTAGGATTGAAGAAACTCATCCCTCGCTTCTACCACTGGAAGCGACGCGTCTGGAAACAGGCTAAGGCCTAGCGTATAGCCCAGCCCCTGCCGCCAGATATGGGGCTCTTCCCATGTGCTCCACCGGCCTCGGGCTACAGCGATGGGGTGCCCTCGAGCACGGGCCGCTGTAGTGGGATGGCTGCGGCAATTCCATTGCCAAAGGACACAGACCCTCGTCGATCGGCAAAAGTTCGGCTGCCGGGCGAGGCGAAGGGTTGAGTGTCTGCTGGCGGCAGGGGCTGGTGTTGTCAGCCCCCTCCAAGGTAAGGAAGAGGCCTGCTCTTCTTTGCAAGCGCACAGATTCCAGACGCAACTTTTTGCATTGACACCCCCTTGGGGCGAAGAGTATAATAAAGAGGCTATCCTTTCTCCGTCCTACAGGATGGTCAGATTACTACAGTATGGTGAGATCGTCCTACAGGACACTGAGATTCCTACAGGATGGTGAGATCGTTGGCTCACCACGTTGGCTGACCATAGACAGGAGGGCTTGCGAGGATGAAGGTGAATTATCGTCTGGCTGAGGAGAGAGACCTAAAGGGCGTCCATCACATTATGGTGGAGTCGTTGGATCAATTCGCCCTGCAGATGGGCCGCCCCTTGGTAGAGGTAGATTTCGAGGATTATCTGCCCCTTTGGTACCACTTTTTGGCCACCAGCGACGAGGGCTTTTGGGTAGCGGAGGTGAGAGGAAAGTTGACCGGCTTCGTCTGCAGCATTGTGAGGGATGGCCTATGGTTCCTATCCCACCTCATGGTGCTCCCGGAGTTCCAGGGCCAGGGGATCGGCGGGGAACTTCTGGCCAAGACCCTCCAAGGGGCCCAGCGGGGGGAGGTAAAGATAATCGCCACCTATGCCGATGCCTCTAACTGGCCCTCCATCTCCCTATACGCTCGACATGGGATGTTCCCTCGCGTTCCTGTCCTCCACATGAGAGGAAGTATCATCTCCATGAGGTTGGATCAGAGAGAGGCAGAGCCACCTGAGTTCCAAGTGGCCGGGCTATCGGAAGAGATGGTTACTACGCTGGGGGAGATCGATGAGAAGACCCGCGGAGCCAAGCGCCACATAGATCACCGGTACTGGTTGGGAGCACCAGGGATGCGCTGCTACCTCTTTAGGGAGAGGAAGAGAGCCATCGCTTATGCCTATCTCTCCGATGAGGGTCATATAGGTCCCCTGGCTACCCTGAAAGGTGAATATATGCGCCCCATTCTAGGGTTCGCCATCGATCGCCTCTCTGATCAAGGTGTGGATACCTTCATCGTTCGCGTTCCGGGCATAAATACAGAGGCCGTCTCCCTCCTCTACGAGCGAGGGTTCACCATCCATGAGATGCACCTCCTCATGGCCTCCCTCCCCTTCGGTCACTGGGAAAATTATATTATCTCCCGGCCATCGCTCTTATAAGTTTGGCCTTTGCCCCCTACAGGATGGTGAGCCCGTCCTGGTACGCCTTGGGGCAGGCGACTTGAGCCAGGGATCGTTGCCTGTCCTGGCGATGACAGGCCAGGGGCGGGGGCTGATCACTTAGTACGCTACTTTCACCATCATGAATTCCGGCGACCAATCTCCACTACTCCGGATGCTCAATGCAGCGCCACTGCCTTGCCAAACTCGAACTTCCACGTAGTCATTGACGTTAAGATCGTACAGAGTGCTTAGGTTCCAACCCCACGGCCTGCCTCCCGAAGCAGAACCAGGACCAGAATTGGTGACAATTAGAGTCGTTCCGTTGACCCGAACCTGGACATAGCGGTCCCCAGTTCCGTTTGCATAGAAGGCTCCGTGGGTGATAATGAGATACTTTCCAGCAGTCTTGCAAGTGAGCCGCGTGGGGTTAGGAGAAGACGCCCAGATGTCGTCTGTATCAAAGCGCTCATTGTCCCAACTTATCTCAGTCCAGGTAGCATGAGGGATACTTTGGTCGGTGCTTCGATAAACGTGGGCGCAGGGGGAGACGCCTCCGTCGGGTAAATGGTGATCTTCGTAGTGGGGCACAAAGGCTTGTTCGAGATCGCCCTCAACAAGAATCATCCCATCTACTAAGGCATTACCCGACCCTCCAAGGCGTAAACCAACCCTTATGCGGGTAGCCCCAGAGTCAATAGTCCTAGTAACTGTTATGAGTTGGTAAGTCCCATCTCCATCGTGGGTCGCCGAAGTCGTCTGCTCAACACCATCGTTGATTATGATACTTGCAATACCCGCCGTGGAAGTCTTGACCCAAGCACAAAGGGTAACTATGTGCCCTTTCAGATGCTCCCATTCACCAGCAGGCATATCCTGGAGGAGAAAGGCGGTTGCAGACCCATAAGTCAACTGGGCAGCGTAAGTTCCGATCTTCTCATCGGCATCACGAGCTACCGAAGCTCCGGTCCCGCTAACAAACCACTCATCGGGTGCGCTACTCGTCCCCGCGCTCCAACTCTCAAAGTTCCCGTTCCTGACTATGTTTTGCCCAAAACCCACCTCCTCGGTATCTTCTAACATCGCTGGGGTAACCCAGCGCCCAGGAAGGCCCTCATAGACAAAGGCCACGCAAGCATCGGAGGGGTTCGTCTCATCGAAAAAGAGAACCCCACACTTGGTCCCGGATGTCAGAAGGTCCGCTCCGATCTGCTTCGCCACCGGCACTCCGGTGAGCACAGTAGCCATGGAACCCACAATCTGGACATCGGCCAAATAGGTATCGCTGTCAAAAGCCCGGATTATACCCCGTCGGACATCCATCTCTTCCTCCTATCGATCTCCTAACTCCAAGATCTGACGATATACCCCCTTTTCGGTGTCATACTCCTCGCGGATCCCCATAACCCGTCGCAAGGCACTCGAGAGCCCCACCCGGCTATCGGTGATGGTGATCACATCGAAGAGTTCCTGCCCTACGTTGGGATAGATGACTATCTGGCCCCATTTCCCCCTGACCTGCTGGTAGCGGAGGTCCGCCGCCGCTCGGCTAGCACATTCGTTGTTGCTATCGTAGGCGTAGTCGAAGACCTTGCGCAAGCGGTGGCCCACCAGCCCTATCTGGGAAAAGTCCACCGCCTCGCCGAAACTATCCGAGGCTCCAAAGACCTCCAAATGGTTGAAATCGAAAGCGACAGAGCCGTATCTACCTTCCAAGATGATATGCTCTCCCAGCCCCCCATAACTGTAGTCTGAACCCTCCGAGGCGGAGAACTCTTTAGCGTAGGCGACCCCTAAGTCCCAATAGAGATAGTCCGGCACCTTAGCCAAGAGGCGCAAGAGAGCCCCTTGACCATCCTCCCCCGGATGAATGGTGAAGGAAGGGTAGAAGTTAGACAACTCCGATGAGGCCTCCCCCGTCGTGGAGAGATCCAACCCCACGAAGCCTAAAATACGGGAGGCGATCTGGAAGACGTTCTCGCTTCCAGCCGTCCAATGATACTGTCAGCTCGCCCGCCAAGACCTAAGCAACCCACATCCGCCTATGCAATAGAGGATTAACCTCGACGTCCCCTCTCGTACCACGAACTCATGATCCCCTATCCAGAGGCAAGGCCGCTGGCGGTACTTGGAGCCCTCACTGGTGACATACCCTGGCGAGAGTTCCACCAAAGCCCCCCTATGCACCGCCGCATAAGAGCCTTGGCCTATGTTCGTTAGGGCTCCGTCCGAGTTGTCCAACTCTATCACCGCTTCATCCTGGCCCCATCCGTCCGTGGCTCTATACCTCACCACTCGCGAGGAGAGATCGACAGAAGCCGCCCCAGAGACCGGGGCTCGCCGGGCGAAGTTGGCCCCTATGAGATAGATATACTGGCTGGGGGAGTCATAGGCCAAGGCGGCCCCATAGGAAGGGAAAAGGTCAAAGGGTGCTGGCTCCGTCCAATAAGAGGAGATGAAATCCGAACCTTGCGCCATCCTCACGAAATGCAGCCGCTCATACCCTCCCGAACCGGTGTAAGAACCTATGAACGCGGCTCGATATACATCCAAGTACCTGATGGTGGGATAACTATACTGGAAAGGGAGATCGGTATCGGCTTTCTCTAGAACGTTTATGGCGCTCCAGGTACCAGCGGCCACATCCACCCCATCTCCATAGACGATAGACCAGAGCCTCCAAGGGTACCCCTCCGCATCATCCCGCCCCGTGATCAGCATCTCGTAGTCCCGCTCCCGGACCACAGCCAGCGCCTGTATGAGATATTTGCCCCCCTTGTCCCAAGTAGAAGGGCTGCCCCAACGCCCCCCGCTCCTTTTCACCCCCGTGACTACC
>JBHIDN010000161.1:0-4412 GCA_046760125.1 Anaerolineae bacterium | reverse complement strand
CTGCCCTGGAACGCCTGCCCCAAGGCGTACCAGGCCGGGGTGGCAGTCCAGGGGGCAGGCGACTTGGGCCAGGGAGGGAGATTTTACTCACTTTACTTCGTATGGTGAACTCAGTATGAACTATCCGATAGAGGCCGGGGACTCCCCTTATGACCCCGAAAAGGTGGTCAGGATGCCTTGGCTCATTTACGTATCGGCCTTGACATAGAACATTAGTTCGTGATATAATATCCTTAGTCTTTGGGGGAAAGGGGATAAGAGATGGCTCTCTCGGAACGACAGAAGGGGATCTTGAAATTCATCGCCGATTTCATGCGCCGCCAGGGCTACCCCCCTACTATTAGGGAGATCGGGGCTAAGGTGGGCATCTCCTCCACTTCGGTGGTGAACTACAATTTGGGCATCTTGGAGCGGGAAGGCTATATCGAGCGGGACCGGGAGATCTCCCGAGGCATCAGGCTGCCTGGAGGGCTGGCTAGCCTCAGCGATAGGATCCAGATACCTCTATGTGGGCGGATCGCGGCCGGTGACCCCATCCCCGTCCCCGATGATAGTTTGCCCACAGAGACCATCGAGTTGACCCGAGACATCCTCAAGGAGGAGGAAGGGCTATACGCCCTGGAGGTGAAGGGGGACTCGATGATCGACGCCCTGATCCACGATGGGGACATCGTGATCATGAAACATCAGAAGGAGGCCGAAAACGGGGAGATGGTAGCGGTCTGGTTGCGGGATAAGGGAGAGACCACCCTGAAGAAGATATATCACGAGGGTAAACGGATCCGCTTGCAGCCGGCCAACCCCCTTCTGGAACCTATCTATGTGCATCCGGCGGATGTGGAGATCCAGGGCAAGGTGATGGTAGTGATCCGCCGACTCCAGGCTTCCCCCTCCTGAGACTTCGAATCGCCAAAGATGTGCCCCTCGATGAGAGGGGCTTTGTCTTTTTAGGCTCTTGAGCTGCAAAGTTCTATAGTCAGGAGGTCGAGGGCCAGTTGTGGCTCCATCTGGCCGGTCTTTATGGCGGTGTCTACCTCTAGCAGTCGATGATGGATGGCTTCCAATCGGCTGCGGGAGAAATTCCTTGCCTGTTCGGCTAGTTTCTGGGCCACGAAGGGGTGGAGCCTTAGTCTCGTCTGGATCGCTTGCCAGCCCAGGCCCTCGATCTGTAACTCCTTAGCCTGCAGTAGGAGGCGAAACTGGCGAGTGATCATGAAGAAGATATAGAGAAGGGGCTGGCCCGCATCCATCAGTTCATGTAGGTATAGGGTGGCCCTTCGGGAGTCTCGGTGGCCTAAGGCGTCGACTAGGGAGAAGATAGTGGCCACCCGAACCTGGCTTACCAAAAGGTGCACATCCTCTTTCTCGATGGGGCGCTCTCCCGTGTAGGTGAGGAGTTTCTCGATCTCTTGATCCAAGAGGCGGAGATCGTTCCCCAAGAAGTTAGTCAGTTCTTCCACGGCTGGGGGACTGATCTGGCCGCCTTTCTCCTTCACCCGCTCTTTGATCCATTGTCGAAGGCGGTCGCCCTTGGGCGGTCTGAACTCCCTGACGAAGCCCCCTTCCAGCTGGGAGGCCAGCCTGTGGATGGGGTTCGATTTGCTGATACGCCTCCCTTCGATGAGGACTAACCTTGTGCTCTGGGGCATCTGAGGGAGGTACTCCTTGAGACCCTCCACCAATTCTCGTTTGGCCGGTGGCAACTCTCTCTTTTTTGCCCCGCGCCGGGGTTCCAACCGAGATGCCAGGTCACGCACGATCACCAGCCGTCGTTGGGAGAGGAAGGGCGGAGCATCGCAAGCGCGGATTAACTCCTCCAAAGCGAGCGCCTCTCCATCCAGGCTGATGATATTGAGTTCGGATATGGAGGGGTCTCCCACCTTGGCCTTCATCTCGGCCAGGGCTAGAGTGCGGGAGTACTCATCCTCGCCGTGGAATAAGTAAAACATATCTATAGATTAGGCTGGGCTTAATTCTACCTTGTGGATCACCACTCCGCCCACTTTTTGAGCGGTGACGCCTTTGATAGTCATCTCTTCTAGGTCGGTTGAGGTGGTGAGGCGCTCTTGCACCAGGAGACCCAGGGGTTGGGCGGCTATGACGGCGACTGTGGCTGCAAGCAGGAGACGAGGGAGTTTGGTGAGCCTCCGGCCCTTCCCGCCCCAGACCAAGAAGGAGGAGAGGCCGGCCAGGAGGCCAGCCACCGCCAGATTAGTACCACAACGGGGGTGGATGGCCAACTCATGCTCCCCAGCCCGAAGCCGGGCTAAGGCCTCGCTGGCCGCGGCGGTCACCTCTTGGGTCTCTACCGGCCCGTATACATAGAAGCCATCGGTGGTAGTCCTCCCCATGACCTGGCTGTAAGGGCCGCGGCGGGATAATAGGTGGACGGTGGCGTGCTCCAGGGCGTGGTTACGCCGTATGGTGGCTATGATGGGGGTTTCCAGAATCTTCATAGGGTTTTTCCTTTCTCCACAACATTAAGCCCTCTCTTCTAGAAGCATTATCCCCACCTCCAGGGAGACTAGAGATAGAGTCGATGCTTGTAGATATACTGCTCTACCTGGGGGGGGAGTTGATACTTTATGGGCAACCCCTCCCGCACCCGCCGCTGGAGGTCTGTGGAGGAGATCTCCATCTGGGGCATATCTATTATCTCCGTGCGAGCGGTGATCCCCGGCACGGCCGTCTCTAGTCTCTCTAGATCGGGCACAAAACCGGGCCTCTCTACCGCCACCAACCGGCAAAGTTGGATCAACCTCTGGGGCTGGTGCCAGGTGTCGATCTCCATCAAGGAGTCCATCCCCATAATAAAATATATCTCCTCCGTCCACTTTTGTCGTAGGAGGGCGATAGTATCCACGGTATAGGAGGGGCCAGGCCGGTCGATATCGATGCGGGAGAGGGAGAAGTGGGGGTTGGAGGCGATAGCCAACTCCACCATGGCGTACCGATGTTCCGCCGGGGTTATCTCTTCCTCTAACTTATGGGGCGGGAGTCCGGCCACCACGAAGACCACCTCTCGAAGGCTTAGTTTGGCTCGCGCCTCCTCGGCTGCGGCCAGGTGGCCATAATGGATAGGGTCGAAGGTGCCGCCCAGGACGCCGATCCTTCCTACTCCCACCATTCGAGTTCCATATCTCCTATGTAGACGGTATCCCCCGGCTTTACCCCCGCCTCCTCCAAAGCCCGGGTCACCCCCATAGCCTCCAACTCCCGGTGAAGTTTCTCGATCGCCTCTCTGTACCGCCAATCGGTCATAGCCACCGCTCGCTCCACCCTCTTACCTTGCACCCGGAAACCACCGTTCTCGTGGCGCACTGTAAATTCTTCTTCGGGGAGGCGAAAGATGGCTACCTTCTCCCTCTCAGGTTCAGGAGGGGCCTCCTCTAGGAGTTGGGCTGCTCGATAGAGCAGTTCTTTCACCCCCTGGCCTGTGAGGGCAGATATGGCTAGGATCTCCACCCCTCGTCGCTTCATCTCTCGTTGCAGGGTAGGCCAGACCTTTTGGGCTTGGGGGAGATCCAGTTTGTTGAGAACCACCAATTGCGGCTTTTGGGCCAAGGCGGGGTTGAAGAGAGCCAGTTCTCTATTTATGTCCTCGTGATCCTTGAGGGGGTCTTTGGAAGCCCCGTCGAGGAGGTGGATTACGACCCTTGTCCGCTCGATATGGCGCAAAAAATCGTGCCCTAACCCCTTCCCTTGATGGGCTCCCTCTATGAGGCCAGGGATGTCGACTAAGACGAAGGAACGGTCGTCAAGGTCCACGATCCCTAGGTTGGGGGCCAGGGTGGTGAAGGGGTAGTCGGCGATCTTGGGCCGGGCAGCGGTGCTGACGGAGAGGAGGGTGGATTTTCCGGCGTTGGGGCAGCCTATGATCCCCACATCGGCGATCAGTTTCAACTCCAAAAGCAGCCACCGTTCCTCGCCCGGTTCTCCCCGTTCGGCGAGGCGGGGAGCTTGGTTGGTGGGGCTGGCGAAGGCGGCGTTTCCCCTCCCCCCTCGGCCGCCACGAGCCACTAGGGCCTTCTGCCCTTCTTCGATCAGGTCAGCCAGATGTTCTCTTGTCTCGGCGTCGCGCACCACTGTCCCAGGAGGGACACCGATCTCCAGGTCTTTTCCAGCCTTTCCTTGTTGATCTTTTCCCTTCCCATGGCCGCCCCGACCGGCTTTGAAATGGCGGCGCTTCCGGAAGTTGATGAGGGTGTTCTGATGGGGATCGACCACCAGGTAGACGTTACCTCCCCGGCCGCCGTTGCCCCCGTCTGGTCCGCCGAGGGGGACATATTTCTCTCGGCGGAAACTGACGCAACCGTTGCCGCCCGCTCCCGCTCGCACGTGGATCTTAGCCTCATCGAAGAACAACTTCACCCCCGAGAAGGATATAGGAAGGCGTGAGGTATGTCAAGAAG
>JBHIDN010000160.1:0-4429 GCA_046760125.1 Anaerolineae bacterium | reverse complement strand
CACGCTAAGCGTCGAGTCCGTTGGCTTCAGAGGCTCTTAAAGGAGATAGGTCTCGACGGGGAACGACTCCAGATGTATAACATGTCCTCGGCTATGGGGGGAGAGTTCGTAGAGGCTACTACGGAGATGACGGAGAGGATAAAAGAACTGGGCCCCAGCCCTCTGCGGGAGGAGGAAGGATGATCGTCGGAGAGCAGAAGCCCTTAGAAGAGATCAAGAATATGATCACCGGCCATGAAAAGGTCCTCATCGTCGGTTGTGGAACCTGCGTGACCGTCTGTTTCGCCGGAGGGGAGAAGGAGGTGGGCATCCTCGCCTCGGCCCTGCGGATGAAAAGCAAACTGGATAACGAAGAGATCACCATCGATGAGGCCACGGTGCAACGCCAGTGCGAGTGGGAATATCTCGATGCTATCGGAGAGGAGATAGAGGCTCACGATTTGGTGCTCTCTTTGGGTTGCGGTATCGGGGTCCAGGCTATCGCTGAGCGATTCCCCAGCGCTCGCGTAGTGCCGGGGCTCAACACCTCGTTTTTGGGCCTGCCCGAAAAACAGGGGGTTTGGGCCGAGCGGTGCGCCGCTTGCGGAAACTGCATCCTGGATAAGACAGCCGGGGTCTGCCCCATCGCCCGCTGTGCCAAGAGCCTGCTCAATGGCCCCTGTGGAGGCTCCCAGGAGGGTAGATGCGAGATCGATCCCCAGGTGGAGTGTGCTTGGCAACTGATCTACGACCGGTTGCAGGCGAGAGGGGAATTGGAACTCTTGGAAGAGATAATCCCTCCCAGAGATTGGTCCACAAACCGCGACGGTGGTCCACGAAGGATCATCAGAGAGGATTTGCAGTTCGAAGGATAGAGGTTCTGATCTCTTGGGGGTGGAAAAGGGAGATAGATATGGCAGGCTTAGAGACCGCGGAATATCCCGTCATCTGGTTGCAGGCTGCAGGCTGCACAGGCTGTTCGGTCTCCGTTTTGAACTCTGTCAGCCCGACCATCAAGAACCTCTTGGTAGACGAGATCCTGCCAGGCAAACATATCGATATGCGGTTCCATCCCACGGTGATGGCTGGATCGGGAGAGGCGGTCATCGGTGAGTTGGAACGGATTGGGCAAGGGGCTAGAGGTGGTTACCTTCTGGTTGTGGAGGGCGCTATACCCTTAGCCCAGGAGGGTAGTTACTGCCTTCTGGGGGAGAAAGATGGCCAAGGCGTGCCTATTTTCCATTGGGTGGAGTCCCTGGGCAGGGATGCTCTAGTGGTCATCGCCCTGGGCACCTGCGCCTCTTTCGGGGGCATCCCTGCGGCCGCTGGAAACCCCACTAACTCTGTGGGGGTCAAGGATTTCTTCGCTTCTCGCCAGATCACTACCCCTCTCATCAACCTCCCTGGCTGTCCGCCCCACCCCGACTGGTTCATAGGGACGTTAGCCAGCGTTCTACTTTTCGGGTTGCCTAAGCCAGAGGAGTTAGATGTACTCGGTCGCCCTAAAGCCTTCTATGGGGGGCTGGTCCATGAGAACTGCCCTCGCCGGGCCTACTTCGATGAGGGTAAATTCGCCAAGAGTCTAAGCGACGAGGGATGTCTCTACGAATTGGGTTGCAAGGGACCGGTAACCCACGCCGATTGCCCCATCCGCCTCTGGAACCAGGGAACGAACTGGTGTGTGGGTTGTGGCGGCTTGTGTATCGGTTGTGTGGAGCCCACTTTTCCCGATCTCCTCTCGCCCCTCTATGAGAGGATCGCGGATGAGGATATGCCCGGCATCGGGGAGCAGCAGGTGGTTAAGGGGTGAGGAGCAGTGGTCGCTAGCCGGACTCTGAAGAGGTTTCAGATCTTTGAAGGACTAACCGATAGTCAGTTGGAGAGGATAGCGGAACTCTGCCGAGAAGAGGTGTATCCCGCCGGTGTCACTATCTTCGAGCAAGGCAGACGAGCGGAGAACCTCTACCTCCTTTGGCAGGGAACAGTGGCCTTGGAGATGAAGATCCAGGCTTGGCCCCAGGAACCTCCTAAGAGGATGGTCATAGATGTGATAACCAGAGGGGAGCCTTTCGGCTGGTCGGCCTTAGCCGAGCCCCATATCCTCACCCTTTCAGCGAAGACCTTGGAGCACTCTAGGGTGATCATAATCAAGGGGGATGACCTTCACCAACTTTTCGAGAGCGACCGTCATATGGGTTATCTGGTGATGGGGAGGCTCACCAATGTCGTCGGCGGGCGGCTGAGGGACACCAGACAGAAGTTGACCCAGATGCTGAAGGAAGCGGAGGTGGCCCGGGCCTACGCACCCGAAGAGTCGACCCTAGTGCGAGGGGTAGAAGATTTCATCCGCTTCAGGTGGGTGGCGGTCGTGGGGGTGATAGTTATCGCTTTTCTGGCCCAGGAGGTCTTCCGGGTTGATTTCCCCTCTCTGCCCATATTCGCCGTGACCGGGGGCATCGCTTTCTATAACCTCCTCTTCTGGCTTTACGCCAGGGGTCTAGCAGGCCAGGAAGCCCTCTCCCTGGCCACCAAGGCCAGGAGGTTGGCCTATGCACAATCGATCACTGATCTAGTGACCATTACTATCCTCATCCATTATACCGGGGGGATAGAGAACCCCTTCATCTTTTACTACGTCTTTCATGTCATCATCGCCAGCGTGCTCCTTTCCCCGGAGGTCGCCTATTCATTGGCCACCCTCGCCCTTCTTCTCCTCTCCTCCTTGGTGGGGCTGGAATACTTCGGCTTCCTCCCCCATGTCCATCTAGAAGGGTTCGTCTCTCCTTACCTTTATCAACAGGGTTCCTTCGTCTTAGCCGTTCTTTTGGCCTTCGCCACCACGCTCTATGTGAGTTGTTATATGACTGTCAGAATCAGCGGGGAGTTGAGGAGGAGACAGGGGGAGATAGTGGCCCTGAAGGATCGCCTCCTGGCTGAGGCGCGGGAACTGGAAGAGGCGAATAGAGAACTGGTCAGGTTGGATAGGCTGAAGACCTACTTTTTGGCCATCGCCTCCCACGACTTGAAGACCCCTCTAGCGGCGGTAGAGAGTTACCTGCAGGTGATCCTAGGCGGCTTCGTGGGGGAGATCACGGAACAGCAAAGGCATATGATGGAGAGGAGCAGCCTGAGGATTAAGGAACTGATCGGCATGATCAACCGCTTTCTGGACTTGGCTCATATCGAGAGGGGTGAGATCGTTCACAAGATGGAGATGACTTCCCTGGATGAGGTCGTAGATCGATGTGTGGAGGAGATGCAGGTTCTGGCTTCGGAGAAGGGTCAAACTCTAACTGTGGAAAAGCCTCCCTCTCTGCCGGTGATCTACGCCTCTCCTAGTCACTTGCACCAAGTTTTGACTAACCTTTTGAGCAACGCGATCAAGTTCACCCCTGAAGGGGGTTCGATAACCTTGGGGGTAGAAGAGGTGGAGGATAATATCCAGGTTACGGTGACCGATACGGGGGTAGGCATCGACCCCGAGGATATGCCCCGCATATTCGAGGACTTCTACCGGGGTAAAAGGGTGGGGGGAGTGGGAACGGGCTTGGGGTTATCTATAGCCAAGAGGATCGTGGAAGCCCATCAGGGGAAGATTTGGGCTCAGTCGCCCTACGCTGAGGGTCAACCGGGGAGCAGGTTCACCTTCGTCATCCCCAAGGACTCGAGGAGGTGATCTTCTTCCGGTGTTAGGGGGTGGTGGTATGAAAAGCGGTAGCAATCTGGAGCGGATCCTTGAGGAGGGCCACTTCACCATGACCGCTGAACTAGGGCCTCCTAAAGGTACTAGCGCGGAGTTCGTTCGCCGAAAGGCAGAACTTTTGAGGCCCTGTTGCGATGCGGTGAACATCACCGATAACCAGACCGCGGTAGTCCGCATGTCCAGCGTGGCGGCCTGTGCCTTGGTGAAGCAAGAGGGGCTAGACCCGGTGATGCAGATGACCTGCCGGGATAGGAATAGGATCGCCATTCAGAGCGATATCTTGGGCGCGGTGGCCTTGGGCATCCGAAACCTCCTTTGTCTCTCAGGCGACCATCAGAAGTTCGGCAACCACCCAGGCTCGAAGAACGTCCACGACTTGGACTCCATTCAATTGATCGGGGTGGTAAGAAAGATGCGAGACGAGGCCCAATTCATGAGCGGGGACAAGATATCGGGAGGGGTGCCCCTCTTCATCGGCGCCGCCGCCAACCCCTACGCAGACCCCTTCGAATTCAGAGTGCTCCGCTTGGCCAAGAAGGTTAAGGCCGGGGCGGATTTCATTCAAACCCAGGCGGTCTTCGATGTGGAGCGGTTCGCCAGGTGGATGGAGATGGTGCGAGATAAGGGGCTAGACCAGAAGGTCCATATCCTGGCGGGGCTCATACCCATCAAGTCGGTCGGTATGGCTCGCTATATGCGAGATTACGTCTCTGGCTTAATGGTCCCTGATGAGTTGGTCGTTAGGAT
>JBHIDN010000159.1:0-4432 GCA_046760125.1 Anaerolineae bacterium | reverse complement strand
AGAGAGCGGGTGATGGGATTCGAACCCACGACATTCTGCTTGGGAAGCAGACACTCTGCCAACTGAGTTACACCCGCACGATGTAAATTATACCCATTTGTTGCTTCCCTGTCAACCGTCTTAGAAGGGCCTCCGCCACCGCGGGATCCCACCGGGTGCCGCACCCGCCTTGAGCCTCTCTATCGTTTCAGCCATGCTCTTAGCCAGACGATATGGGACGTTCCGAGGTCATAGCCTCAAACGCATCGCTTACGCTGATCGCCAGGTTGGGGAGCCTTGCTTTGAGGTAACCTCACGCACAGCATCATAGAGGAGGCGAGGGGTGAAATCCACATCGACCATTCGGAAGTAGTAATCCGGACGCTCAGGTGGGATATTCCCTACCTGTCTGAAATACCAGATATTGAAAACACCAGCCCAAGACCATTGAGAGCGAGCGAGTTCTATGCCTCGGACCGTATATCCGGCTTGCTGTTCCTCAGTCACCCTTTGCCAAATAAGCCGCGCGGGGGGAAAATCCGCCGGCGCGGCGTTCCAGCCATACTCGCTGAACCAGATGGCCTTATCACAATCGCCGTACCGTTCCATGATTTCCCGAAGCAAGAGCACTCTCGAGAAGTTAAGGATGTCTTCCCGTGGTGGCTCTTCAGGCGGGCTACTCATCCCGAAAGCATTAGCAGAGAGGATGTCGAAATAGTCACTTGCACCAGCCTCGTACATCTCCTCTAGGAACTGGAGTTCGTTTATGTTGATCCACTTGCCAGGCTCTGGGTGCTCTTGTCCAAAGGTGATCGCTAGTGGCGCGCTCAGGACCTGTACGTCTGGGTCGGCCTCTTTGGCCTTAAGGTAGGCCATCCGCAGCATCTCCACATAGCCTTCGGGATCTACGGGCCGATTCCCCCACTCGGGCCAGATATTCGGCTCATTCCAGATCTCGATATATTTTATCCTTCCTCGATAGTGACTTACAAAGGCGTAGACGAAGTCCGCATAGTCTCGCAGGTCATCGGGAGGAGCATTGGGGAGGCTATTATCACGCCGACTCCAATGGGGCGGCCAATCCAGGCGGGCTATGATCTGGAAACCATACTCCTCGTAGAGGTCGACGAGGTGATCATACTTCTCCCATACGAACTCTCCCTTGCCTTTGGGCTCGATCTCTGCCCAAAGAAATTGTTGCCTGGCCCATCTCAACCCCGCCTCCTGCGCCATCAGGAGCGTCTTCCTCTGCTTCCATTCCTCCACCTCCTGCTCCAAGAAGAAGTTAGCCCCGTAGGGGTTCACATCGGTGTTCGGAATGGGTGTTTCCTGGGGACAGGAAGGGGGCTCACCCTTCGATCTGATGTATACCAGCGAGCAGCCCGAACTGACAAACAGGATCAGGAGAGAAAGGCTGAGGAGGGATGCGGTACGCAATAGCGGGGACAACCTAGTCATAGGTCATTCCCCCTGAGAGGAATAGAAGGTGGCTGAGATCGCCCTACCCAAAGCGATGCCAGGGTAGAACCATAGGGAAGAGAAGGCGGAAGAAGTCTTTCTCCATCTCCAAGGTCTGGGCGACGCTTCCCTCAATGGCGGAGTGGATCCTAATGGCGAGGACTCCATCTTTTGGGTCGCGCCCCGGGTTGGTCCATAGGTACCAGTAGAGGATGAGTAGCCTCCTTTCCCCGGTCTGGCCGATAAACCTTTGCACGTATACTTCGGAATCTCCGATCTCTATGGGCTCCAAACCCTGGTCGATGGTGCGCCATCCATTGGCTGGGTAACAGGTAAGAGGGGTATGCTCAAAGAGGCTGAAACTCTTGCTGCCCCTGTTGCCCAAGATGGAAAGGTATATCCAATCTCCCTCCTCATTGGTGAAAAGTCTCATTATGGCGATATCGGGGTTTTTGAACCACTTCATCATCTCCTGGTCCGGGGGGATATCTTCGCCCGGAGCATACCAGGGCCCGATCTTGTGGGGGAGTTTCGGGGCCAACTCCTCCCAGGAGGAGAAATCGACCGGCCCAGCCACAGCCCTCTCGTAGGGCGTTACCTGGTACCAACCGCTCACATCTATAAACGATACATGTGAGGCCTTCTCGATCGGGGTGATACCGACCTCCTCAGACTCCGATTCCGCCACCGATATAGGCGATGTCCCGATAAACCGAGGGAGAAACAAAGAGCCTCCACCGGCCAGAAGCAGGAGCAGAACAACGGTCAAATATCTTGCCTGATCTCGGAACATCCGACCACCTTACCTACACCGATCAAGAGGGCAAGAGCCACGAGAAAGAGGATGGGGCTGGAGAAGTTATGAAAGTATGTCATCCCTGCCTCGGCTCCAAAGAAGTGAGCGATGGAGAGGAGAGAGGAGACACGGAGAAGGTTGGCGGCCATGGCGATGGGAATAGCGGCACCGAGGAGAGTTGCTTTGGCGAGCGGAGAGCCGCGGACGATGTAGGTGAGAACGGCCGTCAAGGCTAGGAGGGACACGATGGAGTTGAGCCCACTACAAGGGGCAGCCACCACGAAGGTGGAATTGCTTAGATTGATTTGAGCCCCCAGATTTCGAGCGGGAATGCCCACCGTCTGGACTAGGGATGAGGCATGGGTAGCGGTGAAAGATTCCAGTGAGGGGCTGAGTCGATCTACGATGGGCAAAGGGATCATGAAGAAGAGGAAGCCTAGAGGAAAGAGCACTTGGCGAGCGGTCCGAGCGCCGTAGAAATGGAGGACCAACCCGCCCAGGATGAAGATGAAGGCTAGGGTGGAGAGGTAGTAGGCTTGCCAAATTATGGCCAATAGGTGGCCAACCAGCCCCAGCGTCACCACCACCCAACCCAAGTTGTTAGAGCTTCCCCTCCCTTCCAAGAAAGCCCCCCTCTTTCGCCAGAGGAAGAAGAGAGAGACCAAGGGCACTAAGAAACCGTGGCTGTAGTAGGGGTTGTTTAGCCAGGAGAGAACGAGCCAACGGAAGGTAGGGTAAAAGAGAAAGACCAAGAGAACAGCGATGATAACTCCACCCGCTATCCCGCGTACTTTTCCCATATCCTTTCCCTTCGCCGGCTACCTGTGGGGTAGATTCTAGCACCCCATCGTCCCCCTGTCAAGGTGAGCGAAGACGAAGAGAGGGAGACTATCTATCTCCCTCTCTTCCTCGTCAGATCCTCAGCCTTCGCTAGGGAAAACCTACTAATCCTCCCTATTCCGCCAGGCCCGTAGCCTAAGGCTGGCGTATCCCGCTAGACCAGCCAATCCGCTCCCCAAAAGGATCATAGTATTGGCCTCGGGGACGAAGGGCACCTCTGGCGGTGGCGTGGGCGTGGGCGCGGGTACCGTCGGTGTGGGCGTCACCCCTGGTGGTACCGTCGGCGTGGGCGTGGGCGGGATCTGTGGCGTAGTTCCAAAGCTCCACCAATCGCTAATGGTGGTGCAGCCCCCTGCGGCGATGGCTACGTCTGACCATTGCAAGCCAGCCCCATCGTCATGGAGATCTGGGAACGCCCGTATGGTGTTGTTGAAGCCAGACCCGGGGCTGCTGGGCCCTGTACCAATGGCATCCCAGATCGTGTCATAGAAAGCCTCTTGGTAAGCGCTAGCGGGCGTGATGGGCACAAGTATCTCGTACCAGTCTTGTGTTTGGTTGTATCCTCCTACAGCGCCGGTAGCAGCATCATAGTAGCCATAGCCATAGTCGCTGCCCTGCAAATATAGGTCTGCAGCATGGAAGAAGGTGGCGGTGATGCTTGTCTCAGAGTTGTTGCACATCTGCCAATCTTGGCGGAAGTATTGCTCCCCATTTACGTAGGAAAGGGTCTCCGTGATACGCAGGCCCGTGGTTCCCGCGTCGACTACCGTGGTCACTACCCAGGGGTCCGCGGCGGTGCCAGAGCCCGTGGGGCCGGTTTGACTGACCGGCGTCCACTCCGTAGTATTGAAGGCCGCAGAGCCACCACTATGGTTGGGGAAGTCCGGCCCGTAGACATTCCCTCCGATCCAAGCGAGGAGGCCGCTATCGGCTTCCGTGCCCCCGGGAGGGTATACCTGACCTTGTGCCTGACCAGCATAGAATATCTGGAGGCTCAGGTCCACCGCCACGTTGATGGTGAGGGGGTTACCTGCGATGGCAGAATAGGCGGTTGCCGCCCCCACTCCAGGCGGGTTGCCCTTCTGGGCGAGTACAGGCATCGTCACCATGGAGAGAAGCACAACCAGGCTCAGTACCAGCAATGAGATCCTCTTTCCATTCCTTGGACGAAGTTTCATCCTCCCTCTCCTCTCTTGTGCTAGATCCAATGATTCCATCTGTGAGAATTCAATCTGCGGAGCTATCACCTACCTTTCTGGCAGCAACCTGCCAAATCTAAGAGACCATCATAATCTGTTTTGTCACATTATAGCACGGACCAGATTGTCTGTCAATAATCGTTAGAAGGGCACGACCACG
>JBHIDN010000158.1:0-4478 GCA_046760125.1 Anaerolineae bacterium | reverse complement strand
CGGATACGGGAGTTGGAGGATCGGCTCCTTACCACCACCGACCTGCAAGAACTCTTGCAAAATATCCTTACCGCTCTCTGCGATCTTTTGCGAGTTCGTACCGGTTTCGTAGTCACGCCTGGGGAAGAGGGTTTCCATTTGGAGGCGTTCTGTGGCTCCCGAAGGGGTGTCGATGCGTTCCTGAAGTCGGGGGATCCGAGTGGGTTGCTCGCCTTGCCTCTTGGGGAAGGGGAAAGCCAGGGCTTTGTGGATAAGGAGGGCTTCTGGCTCCTTCCCTTGCGCACGAAGTCGCGGGAGGGTATGCTGGGGGTCCTGGGTGTAGAGGCGAGGCAGGAGGAGTTGACGGAGAGGGAGGAGGAGACGGTGCGGATGCTGGTTCACCAAGCGGAGTTGGCCTTGGAAGACCGACAGTTGCAGCAAGGGGTTTTTGCGGTACTAAGCCAGATCGCGCCGGAGATCCAGTCGATCCAACGTTGGCGAAGCACCCCCCGTTATGTGGGTTCCGCCGTCTTTCCGCCGGAGGAGAGCCCCATCTACGCTCCCGATTTCAATAAGGTGGTGAAGGAGGCCCTCGCTCACTATTGGGGAGGCCCCAAACTCTTAGAGAGTCCTCTCCTCAAGATGGGGATAGTGCAGAGGGCCCTGACGGAGAACGGACATGTTCCCACTAAGGCTCTCCGCTCGGTCCTGCGGGGGGCTATCGAGGCCCTGAAGCCTCCAGAGGAGGAAAGGAGCCTCACCGCCAGAGGGTGGGTGCTCTACAATATCTTGGAGATGAAGTTCATCCGTGGCTGGCGGATGAGGGATATCGCTCAGCGTTTAGCCATGAGCGAGTCGGATCTATACCGCAAGCAGCGGGTAGCCATCGATGCTGTGGCCCAGGTTCTCATCGATATGGAGGAGAAGAGTAGGTAGGGATGGCTAAAATCACCCTCCGTCAAGGGGATATCACCCGTGAGGAGACGGAAGCGATCGTCAATGCGGCCAACAGTTCCCTTTGGATGGGAGGTGGGGTGGCCGGAGCCATCAAGCGGGTTGGCGGTAGGGAGATAGAGGAAGAGGCGGTGAAGAAGGGACCCATCCCTGTTGGGGAGGCGGTGGTCACCGGAGCCGGGAAGTTATCTTGTAAGTACGTGATCCACGCCGCGGTGATGGGGCCCGATCTAGTCACCGATGAGGAGAAGATCCGAGCGGCGACCAAAAACAGCCTCCTCCGAGCCGAGGAACTGGGCCTGAAGAGCATAGCCTTTCCCGCCCTGGGCACGGGAGTGGGGCGCTTCCCCTATTCGAAGGCCGCCGAGGTGATGATTCAAGAGGTGCGTGAGCATCTGGCAAAAGAATGCTCTTTAGAAGAAGTGGTCTTCGTCCTCTATGGGGAGGAGGTGTACCGAGCGTTCGAGAGGGTTATGGCCGAGAGATAAAGTCCTGGCCCAGTAGGGCTTATAAATCTGGAAGGTGGTTATAAGTGGAAGAGAAAGAGTGCTGGGAGATAAACCCTGGCTGTGGCGATGGCGATGAGTGCAAGCCCGATTGCCCTTCTTACGCCGCCCAGATCAGTTGTTGGCGATACGACTGGGAGGCAGAGGCGGCGAGGTGTTCGGAGGAAGAGCGACCCATCTGGCGACAGTGGATGGAGGAACGGTGTCCTCGCTGTCCGGTATGGGAGGTTCATGAAGCGGAGATGCGCCAGGCTATCGCTGTCTGGGGCTCCTAGAAAGGAGAAGAGATGAAGAAGGCTCTGATGATCTTGGTCATGCTCTCTATAGTTGTCATAGGCTGTCAGCGGCCCAAGCCCACGGTTATCCTTCCCCAGGCTACCGAGCCGGTGAGTACCCCTAGTACCCCTACCACCGCTCCCCAGGTAACGGAGACGCCGCTACCTGCCTCTCCCACTCCTACAGCCACGCTAGTAGCGACTCCTACTCCTACCCCTTCACCCACCGCCACGCCTGGAGTGACGGTCCATATCGTCTCCTTTGGAGAGACCCTCTTCTCCATCGCTCAGGCCTATGGGGTGTCTTGGGAGGCGCTGGCTGAGGCCAACGGTTTGTCTTACCCTTATTGGATATATGAAGGCCAGGAGTTGGTCATCCCCCAGGTCGGGGAGGTAACGCCGGTCGCTGGCCAAGTGTACGTGGTGGGGTATGGAGACACTCTCTTCTCTATCGCCCAGGCTTATGGTATATCTGTGGAGGTCTTGGCTGAGGCCAACGGCCTCACCTACCCCTACACTATATATGTAGGGCAAGAGTTGGTCATCCCTTTGGAGGGAACTCCACGACCTACCCCCACGGGGCAGATATACATAGTGCAATATGGAGACACCCTTTACTCTATCGCCCTGGCCTTTGGTCTCTCGGTAGAGGCCCTGGCCGAGGCCAATAGCCTCACCTATCCCTATACCATCTACGTGGGACAGAGGCTGGTCATCCCTTGAAATTAGGAGAGGCGCTTGGGGAAAGAGGTGACCATCGCCAGTGAGCGGATATATGAGGGCCGACTGATAGGGTTGCGGGTGGATACCGTTCGTCCCCCAGGGAGGAGGGTTGCCCACCGGGAGGTGGTGGATTCTGTGGCTATAGTGGCCCTGGACGAGGCAAAGAATCTGCTTTTGGTGCGCCAGTACCGGAAGCCGACCGAGAAAGAGTTGTTTGAGATCCCAGCCGGGACTTTGGAGGAAGGGGAGGAGCCGGAGTCTTGTGCCCGGCGGGAGTTACAGGAGGAGACGGGATATGTAGCCGGTAGCCTGGAGCGGCTCTGTGGCTTCTATCCCACCCCTGGGCATTGTGAAGAGTATATCCAGATCTACTTGGCTCAAGGTTTGGAGCCCTCCGGAAGAGGCGGGGAAGCAGACGAGACATATTGGTTTTCCTGGCCTCAGGTGTTAGAGATGATCGACCGTGGGGAGATCGAGGATGCTAAAACCATCATCGGTCTCCTCGTTTTATGGGCTAGAAGCGATAGTGTCCTTTCACCGGGAAGAAGGGAGCAGGTATGAACCCGCGGGATTGCAAGTATGGCAAAGAACACGAGTGGGTGAGGCTCGAGGGGGGGCTGGCTACCGTCGGGATCACCGATTATGCCCAAGACCAGTTGGGCGATATAGTCTATGTGGAGTTGCCGCCCCTCGGGGAGATCTTGACCCAGTTTGAACCCTTCGGCGTGGTGGAGTCGGTGAAAGCGGCCTCGGACCTCTATGCGCCTCTCAGCGGGGAGGTGTTGGAGGTGAACGAGGAGTTGAGTGACCACCCCGAGTTCGTCAACGAGGACCCCTATGGCAGGGGTTGGATGATAAAGATCGAGCCTTCAGACACCTCCGAACTGGACAGCCTCTTGACCGCCGAACAGTACGAGGAGTACCTAGAAGGGCTCGAGTAGGGGAATAGAATGGAAGAGTTTAAGGAGAATTGGGGGTTCGTCGTCACCGTGACGGAAGCGAAGCCCGGTTGCCGGGCTGGTCATAAGGTGGGCGACAGATTCGAGTTCGAGTACGGGACACCCCTGGGGTTATGTGGGGAGGCATTTTGTGCCATGTATCCCGTCATCCATGCCATGCGACTGGGCGCAGATCTCAGCAGCGGTGAGGCGAAGGATCCAGATACCACAACTTTCACCTGTCCAGACCACGCTTGGGTGACCTTCGAGGTTCGAAGGGTCCGCAGGGAGTAAGAGATGGGTTACGTTCCCCATACCGATGCCGATCGCCAAAGGATGCTGGAGGCCATAGGCGTCGATTCTATCGATAGGCTCTTTGAGGTTGTGCCTGAAGAAAGTCGCTACCCCTCTCTTGATCTCCCTCCTGGTCTCTCGGAGATGGAGGTGGTGCGGCTCCTCCGAGGGTTGGCGGAAGAGAACGCGGATCTAGACCACCACCCTTGCTTCTTGGGTGCTGGGGCTTACCGTCATTTCATCCCTGCGGTGGTGGATCACGTTCTGCGGCGGGGGGAGTTCTACACTGCCTATACCCCCTATCAACCGGAGGCCAGCCAAGGGGCCTTGACCGCCATCTACGAGTATCAGAGCATGATCTGTGACCTCACGGGCATGGATGTGACTAACGCCTCTCTCTATGATGGGGCTTCGGCCATGGCGGAGGCGGCTCTCATGGCCGCGCGTATCACCCGCCGCGAGGAGTTGGTTGTAGCCCGAAACGTCCATCCAACCTATCGCCAGGTGCTTCGAACCTATACGCAAGGCCTGGGGCTGCCCATAAAGGAGGTAGGGTACGACCGCCATGGCTGGGTGGACTTGGCTTCTGCAAAAAGGAGCCTATCCTCCGGATCCGCTTGTCTCATCGTCCAGCATCCCAACTTCTTTGGTTGCCTAGAGGATTTGTCTTCGGCTAGCGAATTAGCCCACCGCTTTGGCGCTCTTCTCGTGGCTTGCGTGGATCCCATCGCACTGGGGCTTTTCCGCCCTCCAGGGGAGGAAGGAGCCGATCTGGTGGTGGGAGAGGGCCAGGCCTTGGGGAACCCTTT
>JBHIDN010000157.1:0-4487 GCA_046760125.1 Anaerolineae bacterium | reverse complement strand
CGGGGATGCGATCTGTCGTACACCTCCCGCAGCCGCTCGCTGGACACATGGGTATAGATCTGAGTGGTGGAGACGCTGGCGTGTCCCAGAAGTTGTTGGACGTTTATCAGGTCCGCGTCGCCGTCCAACATGTGGGTGGCGAAGGAGTGGCGCAAGGTATGAGGGGTCACCCCCTCAGGGAGCCCTGCCTCCTTCACGTACCCCTTAACTATGAGCCATAGCCCCTGTCGGGTCAGCCTCCTCCCCCGCCGGTTGAGGAAGAGGGCCCTCTCCCCCAGGTTCTCCGGTTTCAGGAACTCCCTCCTGCCTCTCTCCACATACTCCCGCAGGGCTCCTACAGCCTGGGCGTGAATGGGGATTATCCGCTCTTTCGAGCCCTTTCCCCAACAGCGAACCGAGGCGGAAGCCAGATTAAGATCGTCCAGGTTCAAAGATACAACCTCGCTGGCCCTCATGCCGGTAGCGTAGAGCAGGTGCAAAAGAGCGTAGTCCCGCAACCCCTTGGCGCTACCCTCTTTGGCCGGCTGGGCGAGAAGGCTTTTCACCTCCCCCAAGGAGATAACCCTAGGGAGCCTCTTCTCCACCCGGGGGGAGTCGAGGGCGGCTGTGGGGTCATCGCTGATGTGACCCTCCCGCCACAAGAAGTGGAAGAAAGATTTAATGGCCGCCACCTTGCGGGCCACGGTGGACGAGGCGTACTGCCGCTCCTCCTTCAGATGCATAATGTAAGAGATAATGTCTGACTTCTCCACCCCCGCCCAAACCCACCTCCTCCCTTGCGCCAGAGCCATCAAGTAGTCGAGAAATTGGGTAAGGTCGATCTTGTAGGCGGATAATGTGTGGGGAGAGTACCCCTTCTCTATGGAGAGATACTCCAGAAAGTTATCGATCCTCTCCCTTACTTTCGTCTCCCCCATGGGCCTCTCCTTCATCCTGTTTATGGCAGCCTCATTCTATCACAACTTTCCATAAAATCAACTCCCCTCAAATACGGTGGCAACTTTATCGCCCTGCCCAAACCCCTCTCCATAGAGCAGTCCCTTATAACATAAAGGTGGCCCGCAGGCCTGGCTATTCCTACCTCTCGGCCCTCTAAAACCCCTAAACGATGAACATCGCATCGCCAAAACTGTAGAAACGGTAACCCCGCTTGATCGCCTTTTGGTAAGCCTTATCGATCAGTTCCTTCCCCGCGAAGGCGGCCACCAAGAGAAGCAAGGTCGAGCGGGGCAGGTGGAAATTGGTGATCAGAGCCTCCACCACCTGAAACCGATAGCCAGGGTAGATATAGAGATCCGTCCAACCCTTATAGGGGGTTATTTGCCCCTCTCTACACGCCGTCTCCAAGACCCGCACAGCGGTCGTCCCTACCGCTATCACCCGCCGTTTCTCTCCCCTAGCCTGGTTGAGAGCCTCGGCCACCGAGGGGGAGAGTTCGCAATACTCCGCCTCCAGCCTGTGCTCCTCCACCTCCTCCGTTCTCACCGGCCGGAAGGTGCCGGGGCCGATATGCAGAGTAACAAACAGAATTTGAACCCCTTTAGCCCTTATCTTCTCCATGAGTTGGGGGGTGAAATGCAGCCCCGCGGTGGGCGCGGCCACCGAACCCTCTCGGCGAGCATATACCGTCTGATACCGCTCCCCCTCTTTCAATGGCTCGTGGATATAGGGCGGGAGAGGGATCTCGCCTAGTTGGTAAAGATCCACCGGAGAATCGAACTCAAACAAGCGCCCCCTTTCCGTGACTTCGAGGACCTTGGCTCGAACTGAGGAAGGGGGAGCACCGAACTCCACTTCGCTCCCCACCCCAACTTTCCGTCCCCTCACTAAACCTTCCCAGAGCCTGTCTCCCCGCTTAGTGGTGAGCAACAACTCCACCTTTCCCCCTGTGGGCACCTTGTGGCCCAGGAGGCGCGCCGGGATGACCCGGCTGTCGTTGGCCACCAAGAGGTCGCCCGGGCGAAGATAGTTGGCGATATCCCGGAAACGGCGGTCTTCGATCTTTCCCTCCGCCCGATTGACGACCATAAGTCGGGAGGCGTCCCGGGGCTCCAGAGGGTGCTGGGCGATCAAATGAGGAGGTATCTGGTAATCGAAATCCTCGACCTTCACCGGACTACCCCTGAAGGGTGTAAATAAATTATCTACGGAGAAAACGCGCCAAAAGGTTAAAGATTAAGGTGGCCAAGAGGCTGAGAAGAAGACAGGTGGCTAAGGGGATATATATCTCCACCGCCCCCCGCCGGATATGGATATCTCCTGGAAGCCGCCCTAGAAAGGGGATGCGGCCCGCAACTATTAAGAGTAAACCCAGAAATGCCAGAGCCACCCCTAATATGAGAAGCATCCGGCCCACGGTCTCGATCATCCTATGCTTCCCAATCCCGGCGGCGGTAGATGGTCAAGAAGCCACGCAAGGCCTCGTCCTCCGTCCATGCCCAATCGTCGGCCCTCTCGTATATCGGTGAGCCATCCAGGAAGTTGCCATAAACGATGATCAGGTCCGGTCGCCGCCACATGATGTAATCGAAGTCGAACTTCTCATGGCCGGGGGTCCCCTGGCCCATGGTCTCCACCTTCATATGAGCCGTATGCTCGTCGTTCACCCCGAACATATCCAGGGTCCTCAAGCCAGAGTAGTAGGGGATCTGGCCTGCCGCATCGACAGCGATGAAGGTATCGGGGGGAAGATGCTCCCGCAGCCATCTCCCCAAGGTGACCCTGGCCCGGGTCGCCTCCCCAGCCTGGAAACGACGGATGAAAAGCTCATGCTCGCCACCCAGGGAGGAGAAACTAAAGAGGGCTAACACCCCTCCCAGGGCCAGGAGGCCGCCAACCCCTCTAAAATACCCCTCTCGGCCCCTCCCTTTCAGCCGGGTTTGAAGGCTCACGTAGGCCTCGCCCACCCCCATAGCCACCAAGAGGTAAAGAGCGGGGAGGGTGGGGACGAAGAAACGGCCCACTGACCAATCCCCTCCCACATAGACGATATAAAAGAGATAGACTGAAACTACAAAGACCAGGTAACTCCAAGCAAAATTCGCCTTCCGCTTAAGGAGGGGCACCAAGGTCAAAACTATGAGCAACCATCCGAGATGCACCCCCAAGAAGGTGCGTAAGTGGGCGAACCCTCGTGCTATCTGAGCGCTCACCCCTTCGGTAGTCACCTTGGCGTAGAAGGTGTTGGGGAGGAGATAACCGTAATAGTTATAGCGCCACAGGAAATAAGGCCCATATAACCCTAGGAAGGAGAAGATCCGAAGCAGGTCAGGCCCGGCGAGGAGCCTTCGTTCCACGAATAGGCGATGAAACGCCCGGTGGAGCAGCGTGACCACGAAGACCAAGACCCCCTCGGGGCGAGTCAGGGACGCTAGGGCGAAAAGCAGGCCCGAAAGGAGAGCCAAACTTTCGTCTTCTCCCTCCTGGAGATAGGTGAACATGCCAGCAACCAACAAGAAGGTGAACATGGCCGTCTCCATCCCCGCCACAGACCAGAGGGCGAAAGAGCCATCGACAGCCAAGAGGAGCAGAGAGAGACTAAGCACCAGAGCCTTCTGAGCGAACTTGCTATAGACTAAGATCATGGTTCCCAGGGCGAAGAGGCTTCCTAGAGCCATGGCCGGGGGCCCAGGATCGACCCCCGCCAAGACGAATAGAGCGAGAAGTACCGTCCAGAGAAAGTTCGTATACCCCTCTACCCTCTCGCCGATATTGAAGACCAGTCCGTGTCCTCGGGCGAAGTTTTGAGCGTACCGGAAGGAGATATAGGCGTCATCCACGGCGTCGTAGCCCAACTCTCTAAGATAGAAAGCCTGGTGGACCAAAAGAACCAGGATGGCGATGACTAAATAGGTCAAGGGTTCCCTTGCCACCCTAGCCACTCTCTGCACCGAACGCACCTTCCTCCCCGGATCCCCCGCCTCTATATCTCTCCCACTCGCTGTAGATGCAGCCACAATAGTTCTGCCTATAGAGGTTATGCTCCTTCGCCAGACGCCCCCGCTCCGTCCAACCCCGCCGAAAGTTCTCGAAATAGAACTCCAGGTTGTATTTTGGGCCCAACTCCTCGCCGATCTCCCGTATCAAGGCTTGGTCCTGATGGGGGCTGATGAGCAGAGTGGTGGTGAAGGCGTCGTACCCTTCTTGGGCGGCCACCTCCACCGTCTTCTCCAACCGCATCCGATAATCGATAGAGCAACGATCTCCCTTAGCCTCCTGGCCCGAGACCCGGCGGAGGAACTCCACCATCTCATAGTTCGGCCACCAGATCATAGGGAGACCTACAGTTCGAGCATACTCCCCTATGCACTTCCGCCTTCTCTCATGCTCGGAGAAGGGATGGACGTTCGGGTTGTACCAGAAGCCGGTGACGGAGAACCCCTCCTCCCGAAGGCGACCTATAGTGTAGGTGCTACAGGGGCCACAGCAGATGTGGAGCAGTATCTTTTTGCCCTTACCTTTGAGAGGCTCCGCTTCCTCCCGTTTTG
>JBHIDN010000156.1:0-4503 GCA_046760125.1 Anaerolineae bacterium | reverse complement strand
ATGCTCAAGGTGCTCCGAGACAAAGGGCTCCAGGAGGAGATGCGAAAAAGAGGGCTAGAAAGGGCTAAGCGGTTCACCTGGCAAGGGGCAGCCGAAGAGACGGTAAGAGTCTACGAAGAGGCTATGAGGGGAGAAGATGTATAAGTCTTATCGGGCTTGGCTCACCTTGGGGCTCGCTTTTCTGGATACCCTCCTCATCAACGTCGCCTTCCTCATCGCTTACCATGCGCGGTACGAGTGGCAGTTGATCCGCCCCGTGGGTGAGGCGAACTATGTGCCTTTACGCGAATATATCCCCGTCTCCCTCATCTTGACGGCCATTCTCCTGGTAGTCTACAAAGTGGAGGGGCTCTACACTCAAAAGCGCGGCACCTCTTGGCTTGATGAGGTCTATACCATCTTCATCGGCACCCTGGCGGGGATAGCCGTCATGATCGTGATAACCTTCTTTTACCGGCCCTACTTCTATTCGCGCCTCCTCTTCGGTTACGCGGGCATCTCTGTCACCCTCACCCTCAGCCTGAGCCGCCTAATAGTGAGACAGATCTGGGGCTACCTCAGGGGACGGGGCATCGGAGTGGACCGGGTTCTCGTCGTGGGAGCGGGAGAGATAGGCCGAGCCATCATGCGCAGCATCATGGCCCTCCCCCAGTTGGGCTACCAGGTAGTGGGCTTCGTAGACGATGAGGTGCGAGAGAAGACCATCGGTCGCTTTCCCAGCCTGGGAAGCACAAAGGATCTGCCTCGGCTTCTGCGGGAAAGAAGGGTGGATGAGGTGATCATCACTCTCCCCTGGACCTTCCATGAAGAGATCATCAAAATGGTGGCTCAATGTGAGAGGGCCAGGGTGCAAGCCCGAATAGTCCCTGATCTATTCCAGATGAGCCTCAGCCGAGTGGACGTAGAAGAGGTGGGGGGCATACCGCTTTTGGGGGTGAAGGAGGTGTCGCTCCGGGGTTGGAACCTGGCCCTCAAGCGGGCTATCGATGTGGTTGTCTCGGCCACGACCCTTGTCCTCCTATCCCCGCTCATCCTCCTTATAGCCACCCTGATAAAGTTGGAATCTCCGGGGCCGGCTCTCTTCCGGCAGACGAGGATAGGGCGAAATGGGAAACCTTTCACCCTCTACAAGTTCCGCTCTATGCGGCCGGAAGCGGAGGAGGAACTGAGCGAAGTCCGTGACCTGGATGAGGCGGAAGGGGTATTCTTCAAGATCCGAGAGGATCCCCGCTGCACCCGTGTGGGGAGGGTCCTGCGCCGCCTCAGCCTCGACGAACTCCCCCAAATGTATAACATCCTGAGGGGAGAGATGAGCCTCGTCGGCCCTCGCCCGGCTCTCCCCAGGGAGGTGGAACGGTATAAGGAGTGGCATCGCCGGCGGCTAGGGGTTCTCCCCGGCTTAACCGGCCTCTGGCAGGTGATGGGGAGGAGCGACCTCACCTTCGATGAGATGGTGATGCTAGATCTCTTCTACACCGAGAATTGGTCTTTGTGGCTCGATCTCAAAATCATGCTCATAACTATCCCCACCGTCCTTTTGGGTAAAGGGGCGTATTAGAGGGAGGGGTTGGATGCCCGGCCTGCTTTCCAGGTGGCTAGAGAAGGCACAAAAGAAGATGGCCCTTCACAAACCCAAGAGTTTCCCCACCCACTACCACTATGCTGCCTTTTTCGACGCCCGCGACATCCTCTTCCAAGGCGACGATATGGCCATCTTGGAATACCCGGATCAGAAGACTCAACAGGAGATCTTTCACCACGCGGTCAGCAAATTCGATCTTCCGGGCCAGTCCATCCTAGATGTGGGCTGCGGCCTCGGCTATCTCAAAGGGTATCTAGATAGACACTACCCAGATTATGCCTCCTATCTGGGAGTTGACCTCAGCGACCATATGGTGGCCGGGGCTCAAGAACGATTTGGAAAAGGATCTTTTATAAAGCGGGACATCCTGGCCGACCCCTTTGCGGAGAACCAATTCGATATCTCCTTCTTGATAAGCGTCTTGGGTTACCCCGTAGGGCCGGACCCCGAGGCCTATATGAAACGACTCCTCAAAGAACTCTTTCGTATCAGCGGCTGTGGCATAGGCTTTACCCACCTGGCGCCTCACCGCCGGGAAGAACCCTCCGATTTCACCTATGACCCCCAAGCGTTAAAAGAGTGGTGTCACCAGGCGCTTTCACCCCGCGTGGTTCTCGATGATACGCTGGGGCAGGTCACCTATGTGATCGCTGTGTACAAAGATATCCCCCCTTAGAGGTGCCCTTTGGAGATTCCACCCCCAGACAAAGCGCCCCTACTCTCTTTCCTTCAAGATATCATCCGCATCCCCAGCCCCTCCACAAAAGAAAGACGGGTTGTAGAACGGGTTGCTGAGGAGATGAAGAGAGTCGGCTTCGCCGAGGTCTCCATCGATGAGGTAGGAAATGTAGTGGGGCGGATAGGCCCTAGAGGAGGGAAGAGGCTCCTCTACGACGCCCACACCGATACGGTAGGTGTCGGCGATCCCTCGGCCTGGAGCAGGGATCCATACGGAGCGGAGATCGAAGAGGGCCTTCTCTACGGAAGGGGAGCAGTGGACAATAAGGGCGCTCTAGCGGCTATGATATATGGAGCCAAAAGCCTCATCGAGGCGGGGCTCGATCTAGCAGGGGACCTCTACGTGGTGGGGACGGTACAAGAGGAAGATTGCGAGGGGTACGCCATCGGCCTCCTCTGTCGAAAGTTAAAGCCTCACGCTGTCCTTCTGGGCGAGCCCAGCGATCTCCAGATCTCTCGCGGCCAAAGGGGTCGTCTCATGCTGATAGCTACCACCCATGGTCGCTCCTGCCACGCCTCAACCCCAGAATTGGGGTTGAACGCCATCTATGCTATGAACAGGGTCGTAGCCGGGGTCGAGGCCTTAAACTCCAAGTTGGCTCAACACCCCTTCTTGGGGCCGGGCAGCATCGCCGTCACCCGCATAGAGGGGGCAGGTGCCAGCCTCAACGTGGTGCCCGATACCTGCAGGGCCTACTTGGATCGCCGCCTCACCTGGGGGGAAGATGAGGAGTTAGCCCTGGCTCAGGTCCGAGAGATCATCCAAGAGGAAGGTGTGGAGGCTCGGGTGGAGACCATGGTATACGAGGCCCGAAGCTATACCGGATACCCCTGTCGGCAAAAGAAATATTTCCCCGCCTGGCTCCTGGAAGAGGGACACCCCCTAGTACAGATGGGAGCCCGGACGGTGAAAAAGGCCCTGGGCTATGAGCCCCAGATCATAGGCTGGCGCTTCTCCACCGACGGAGTAGCCACTAAGGGAGAACTGGGCATCCCCACCATCGGCTTCGGGCCAGGGGAAGAGGCGCAGGCCCATAGCCCAGACGAACAGATCCCGGTGGCGGACGTGGTCAAAGCAGCGAGGGTCTACGCCCAGTTGGCCCTCGATTTTCTGGGCAGATAACCTTCCTCTTAATTGACGGTGGGGGAATAGCGAAACTATAATAGGGCAGAAAGCCCAAAGCAAGAAAGGAGCAAAGGATGAAGACTGAGACCTTTCGAGGGCGGGATTTTCTCACCCTCCTCGACTATGGCCGGGAAGAGATAGAGACTATCTTAGATGTAGCCCTGGACCTCAAACGGAGGTTCGCCATCGGCGAGCCCCATGACCACCTCCTGCGGGGCAAGACCCTCTTCATGATCTTCTACAACGCCTCCCTTAGGACCCGCAACTCCTTCGAGGCGGGAATGACCCAATTAGGCGGTCATGCCCACTTTCTAGAGCCGGGGAAGATATACGCCCCCGCCCTGGCCGGCGATGAGCGGGCTTATGAGACGGAGCGGGTGGCCGATGTGGCTCGGGTACTCTCTCGCATGGGAGATGCCATCTCCATCCGCTGCTACGGCGACCCCGTGGGCTGGGTCTACGGCAAGGCCCACGAGATAGAGCGGAATTTCGCTTACTGGGCCGACATCCCGGTCATCAACATGGAATGCGACAAGTACCACCCCTGCCAGGCCCTGGCTGATGTCCTCACCGTCAAGGAGAAGTTCGGTGCCTTCTCTGGCGTGAAATTCGTCATGAGTTGGGCCTACTCCCCCAGCGTCCATAAGCCCCGGGCCGTCCCCCAGAGCGCCATCATCGCCGCCACCATGATGGGGATGGAGGTGATCCTGGCCCACCCCAAAGGGATGAAACTGGACGACGAAGTGCTCAAAGCCTGCCAAGGGTACGCCGAGAAGTATGGAGGCTCCTTCACCATCTCCAACGATATGCGGGAGGCGTTTGAGGGAGCCCACGTGGTCTATCCCAAGGCCTGGACAGCAGCCATCATGCACGCTCCACCGGTTGGCCAACTGGACGAGAAAAAGACGCAAGAGATCTTCGATGCTAACAAGGAGTGGATCTGCGACGAGGAGAAGATGCAACTGGCCCACAAGGATGCCATCTACATGCACTGCCTTCCCTGCGACCGAGGCTTCGAGGTGACCAACGAGGTGATAGACGGGCCCCAATCGGTGGT
>JBHIDN010000155.1:0-4504 GCA_046760125.1 Anaerolineae bacterium | reverse complement strand
CCAAAGTAGGCTACCGCTCGCTTAACCACCTCTTCAGGCTTTAGTCTGGTTTCTACTCCATATCGAGCCATGGTTTCTCTTTTGCTACTCGCTAGACAACTTGAGGATGGCCATGAAGGCCTCTTGGGGTATCTCCACCTGGCCGATCCTCTTTAAGCGCTTCTTCCCCTCACGCTGCCGCTCCAGGAGTTTCCGCTTCCGGGTCACATCACCCCCGTAGCATTTGGCTAAGACGTTCTTCCGCAAGGCTCTCACCGTCTGGCGGGCGATGACCCGGTTCCCGATGGCCGCTTGGATGGGGACAGCGAAGAGTTGCCGAGGGATCAGTTCCTTCAATTTTTTGGCTAGGGCGCTCCCCTTGGCGTCGGCCTGGTCCCGGTGGACGATGACCGACAGCGCATCCACAGGCTGCTGATGGACCAGGATTTCGAGTTTGACCATATCCGCTGGCCGATAGCCAGAGAAGGCGTAGTCCAGAGAAGCGTAACCCCGGCTCTTGGACTTCAACTGGTCGTAGAAGTCGACGATCACCTCTGAGAGGGGCATCTGATATTTGAGCAAGACCCGCTCCCGATCCAGGTACTCCATCCGCTCGAACTCCCCTCGACGAGAGGTGACCAATTCCATAATGGGGCCGATGTAATCGGCGGGGGTGAAGATGCTGATCTCCATCCAGGGCTCTTGGATCTCCTCGATCTCACCCGCCGGAGGCATATCGGCTGGGCTATCCACCACCTTCATCTCTCCCTGCCGCGTGAGCACGTGGTACTCCACGCTGGGGGCGGTGGTCAAGAGGTCGAGACCATACTCCCTCTCTAGCCTCTCCTGGACGATCTCCATATGAAAGAGGCCCAAAAAGCCACAGCGGAAGCCGAAGCCCAGAGCCTGGGAGTCCTCAGGCTCGTAGACTAGAGAAGCGTCGTTGAGGCGGAGTTTCTCTAAAGCGTCTTTGAGCAGGTGGTAATCCTCCCCCTCGATGGGATAAAGGCCGGCAAAGACCATAGGCTTGACCGGTCGATAGCCAGGCAAGGGCCCGGAAGCGGGGTGCTCCGCCTCAGTTATGGTGTCCCCTACCGAGCAGTCGCCCACCTTCTTGAGCCCCGTGGCCACATACCCCACCTCCCCGGCCTCCAGACTGGAAGTAGGAGACATGGTCGGTCCGAAGATGCCCACCTCTAGAGGCTCCAGTTCCCTCTGGTTGGAGATGAGGATTAACTTTCGGCTCTTCGTCAACCTTCCATCGACCACCCGCACATAGGCCACCACCCCCTTGTAAGGGTCATAGTGGGAATCGAAGATGAGGGCTCGAAGCGGTGCTTCGGGTTTCCCTTCCGGAGGAGGGATGCGGCTCACCACCGCCTCTAAGACCTCTTCGGTTCCGATCCCTTCCTTGGCCGAGGTGCGTATCACCTCCTCGGCGGGGACGCCCAGAAGGCCCTCCATCTCCTGGGCCACCCCCTCAGGGTCGGCGGTGGGGAGATCGATCTTGTTGGCCACGGGGACGATGACTAGGCCGTGCTCCAGGGCCATGTAGAGGTTAGCCACCGTCTGGGCCTGGACCCCCTGAGCAGCATCGACCACCAGGATGGCCCCTTCGCAGGCCGCGAGGGCTCGGGAGACCTCGTAGGTGAAATCCACATGGCCTGGGGTATCGATGAGGTTCAGTTCGTACTCCTGACCATCCTGGGCCTCATAGATCATCCGCACGGCGGAGGCCTTGATGGTCACCCCCCTCTCCCTTTCCAGGTCCATCTGGTCCAGCACCTGCTCCGTCATCTCCCGAGGAGAGATGGTCCCCGTCCGCTCTAGGAGGCGGTCGGCGAGAGTGGACTTGCCATGGTCTATATGGGCGATGATACAGAAATTGCGAATATGCTTTTGATCCATGATTAACGTCTATCTTGACTCAGCCCTTGTAGCGGCTAATTCGAGGCACTCAGTCACTGCCTCCTCTAAATCAATAGCGGCTGCTCCTTCACCCTTGACTAAGTATATAAAGAATTCCACGTTGCCCGCTGGCCCCAAAAGAGGCGAGGGGATGAGCCCAAGGATTCGCAGCCCCAGGTCCTGGGCCACCTTTGCCACCTTATGAAGAACTTGCCGATGAACCTCTGGGTCTTTCACCACGCCACCCTTCCCTACCTGCTCCCGTCCCGCCTCGAATTGAGGCTTGACCAGCGCGATGATCTGACCCTCGGGTTTCAAGAAGTTCAGCACCGGCGGCAACACCAACTCCAACGATATGAAGGAGACATCGATGGTGGCCAGATCGATAGGCTCCGGCAGGCTTTCCAAATATCTGATATTCGTCCGCTCCAAGACCACGACTCTGGGATCCTGGCGCAACTCCCAGGCCAACTGCCCATAGCCGACATCGATGGCGTAGACCTTCGCTGCCCCGTGCTGCAAGAGACAATCGGTGAAGCCCCCGGTGGAGGCCCCCACATCGGCGCAGACAAGCCCTGATAGATCTAACCGAAAGCGGTTCAGGGCCTCCTCCAACTTGAGGCCCCCTCTGCTGACATAGGGAAGAGCCTCTTCCAGAGTGATCTCTACCTCAGCGGGCACCCTTTTCCCCGGCTTAGGGGCCACCTGCCCGTCAACTTTGACTTTTCCAGCCAGGATGAGGCTCTGGGCCCGCTCCCGGCTCTCGACTAACCCCCGCTCCACTAGCAAGGTATCCAGACGTCTCTTGGCCATGATTAGCCCGAAGGTAAGGGTTGACGAAGATGTGAGAATACGGTATTATCTACCACGTTACCCCTGGGAGCAGAAACCATGCTGAAAGAACTCATCATCTCCATGCGGCCCAAGCAGTGGACCAAGAATGTCTTCCTCTTCGCCGCACTCATATTTGACCTCAAGTTATTCGAGCCGGTTCTTTTAGGCCGAACCATCCTGGCCTTCATCCTCTTCTGTCTCTTCTCCAGTTCCGTTTACCTAATAAATGACTTGGTGGACATAGAGAGGGACCGCCAACACCCCACCAAGCGGTTTCGCCCCCTGGCCGCCGGGAGGCTGAAGAGGTCGTGGGCCCTGGCGGCGGGAGTCCTTTTGCCCCTCATCGGCCTGCCTGTCGCCTTCCACCTCGCCCCCCTCTTCGGCATCATCTCTCTAGCCTATCTCGCTCTCCAAACCGCCTACTCCTTCGCCCTCAAGAATATGGTCATCATCGACGTGATGAGTGTGGCTACGGGGTTCGTACTGCGAGTGGCCGCAGGAGCGGTGGTGGCCCAGGCAGCGCGCTTCTCCCCCTGGCTCTATATCTGCATGACCCTTCTGGCCCTCTTCATAGCCCTGGGGCGGCGGCGGGAGGAACTGATACTCTTAGAGGATAACGCTAACCAACATCGCAAGATACTGGAGGAGTACTCCCGCGCCTTCATAGACGAGATGCTCACCATCATCACCGCCGCCACCATCATCGCCTATTCCCTATACACCTTCTCCGCCGAAAACCTGCCAGCCAACAAGTCGATGATGCTCACCATCCCCTTCGTCCTCTACGGGCTGTTAAGATACCTCTATCTGATACATCAGAAGAATATGGGGGGCAGCCCGGAAGAAATAGTCCTCAAAGACATCCCCCTGCTGGTCAACAACCTCCTCTGGGGGGTTACAGCCATAATTATACTCTATCTCTTCTAGAACCCAAAGCCACATTTCCGGCAAGGAAAGACAAAGCCCCTTCCACTCATGGTGAGTTCACCTCGGTGATTTGGTGGAACCACGGCGAGCCATCCCCACCGGGACGGGGCTTCGTTCTACTCAATCACTGCCGCTCGGACTGTGGGGGCCACTGTTTCGTGGTACCAAGAGCCTATTGCACAACTATTTGATTGTTGATATAGTTTAGACGTTCTGTTCATTGTTTAGGGTTCATCGTGATCCTTGGTTAGACCTAGGGACCTGGTAGGTGAGAGACTCGGATTCGTCTTCTGTCCTCAGAGTGGAGGTGATCACCGACCACTTCGACGTAGTGGGTTTCGTGCAGGTCGGCTCTCAACGCCTCTCGGACTTTCTCAACCGTCAGTTACACTCCCATCTTGTGGTGCGCAAGGCCACTGTGATGACTCTGGCTCCTGTGCGGAAGTCAGAAGAGGTAGATCTCCTTCATCTCAACTCGGAGCACATCCTGGTGGCCATCCCCCGCGGCCCGGAAGCGTCCCTAGAGGAGAGGAGAAAGGCATCAGATTTCACGGTCTTCGAAATGTCCACCTACCCCGTGCGGATGAGAGTGGGCAACCTGGAGATAGAGGGGCAAGTCCCGCTCCTACCAAGCCAGAAGTACGAGGCCGCATTGCGCCGCCGCACCCGGCGATACGTCCCCATCCTCTTCACAACGGCCAGACTATTGACGGAACCCCGCTGGCAATGGACTCACCCAGTCATAATCATCAACTGGGCGAGGACAGAGTTGCTCGCCTCTCGGCCCACCACGCAGTCGCCGCCCACCACATAGAGTCAGGACAGCACAGCGAAAGCCCCTTCCACCCTCGCTCGG
>JBHIDN010000154.1:0-4509 GCA_046760125.1 Anaerolineae bacterium | reverse complement strand
CCCCTGATGCGGGAGGATCTTTTCGTGTTAGGTGCCCATGCGGTAAAACGGGGCATCCGGGCGGTGATCTCCACCAACGGTACCCTCATCGATGAGCGAACAGCCTGCAGGATAAAGGAGGCTGGCTTTTCCTACGTGGGGATCTCCCTGGATGGCATAGGAGAGACCAATGACCAGTTCCGGGGAGCGAGGGGAGCCTTCGCTCTGGCATTGCGAGGCATGCAAAACTGCAGCGCGGTGGGGGTTAAGGTCGGCCTGCGCCTGACGCTAAACAAGCATAACTTCAACGATCTACCTGCGATTCTCGATCTATTGGAGGAAAAGAGGATCAAGCGAGCCTGCTTTTATCATCTGGTCTACGCTGGGCGGGGGCGACGGATGAAGGAGGATGATCTCTCCCTGGAGGAGACCCGAGCGGCGGTGGACCTGATATTCGATCGAGCCGAGGATTTCCACAGGCGGGGAGTGGACCTAGAGATCCTCACCGTGGATAACCACGCCGATGGCCCCTATCTCCTCCGTCGGGTGCAGGAGCACCAGCCCCAGCGGGCGGAGGAGGTCCTGCAACTTCTCCGTTGGAACGGCGGCAACAGTTCGGGAGTGGGCATCGGGGCTATCGACAATCTGGGCTATGTTCACGCCGATCAATTCTGGCAGCACTACTCCTTCGGCAACGTGCGGGAGCGAAAGTTTGGGGAGATCTGGACCGACACCAGTGATCCCCTCATGGCCGGGCTCAAGGACCGCCAGCCTCTCCTCAAGGGGCGTTGTGCCCGTTGTCGGTACCTCGATATCTGCAACGGCAACTTCCGGGTGCGGGCCGAGGCGGTCCATGGCGATATCTGGGCTCCAGACCCGGCCTGTTATCTGAGCGATGAGGAGATAGGGCTGTACTAAGTAGGGAGGAGGGAGATGAGCGTTTTCCCAGAATATAGACCGCGGCGGCTAAGGCGTACTGAGAACCTGCGCCGCCTGGTGCGCGAGACGACCCTCAGCGTTGACGATCTCATCTACCCCCTCTTCGTGGTTCATGGCCAGGGCATAAAGAAGGAGATAGGCTCCATGCCAGGTAACTACCATCTCTCCCTGGATATGCTACCGGCAGAGGTGGAGGAGATAGCGGAACTGAGCATCCCAGCGGTCATCCTTTTCGGCCTCCCCGAGGTGAAGGATCAACACGGCTCAGAGGACTACGATGAGAGGGGCGTCGTGCAGGAGGCGGTGAGAACTATCAAGAAGGCGACGCCAGAACTGGTGGTGATCACCGATGTCTGCATGTGCGAGTACACCGACCATGGTCACTGTGGTATCGTCAAGGGGCGAGGGAATGGAAGTGAAGGGAAGGGCCTGCCCGAGGGGTATGTGCTCAACGATGAGACGCTGGAATATCTAGGCAAGATCGCCCTCTCCCACGCGCACGCCGGGGCAGATATAGTGGCTCCCTCGGGGATGATGGATGGGCAAGTGATGGTCATCCGTCAGGCTTTGGACGAGGAGGGGTATTATTATGTGGCTATCATGTCCTACTCTGCTAAGTACGCCTCCGCTTTCTATGGTCCCTTCCGGGAGGCGGCCGACTCCCCTCCTCAATTCGGGGATCGACGCGCCTATCAGATGGATCCTCATAACGCCAGGGAGGCTCTGCGGGAGGTAGCCTTGGATATAGAGGAGGGAGCGGACATCGTGATGGTCAAACCGGCCTTGGCCTATTTGGATATCATCCGTCAAGTGAGAGAGGTCTTCGATTACCCTGTGGCGGCCTATAACGTGAGTGGGGAGTTCAGCATGGTCAAGGCGGCCGCTCAAAGGGGCTGGATCGACGAGCGAGCCGTGGCCTTAGAGATCCTAAATAGCATCAAGCGGGCTGGGGCGGACATGATCCTCACCTACTTCGCCAAGGATGTGGCTCGTTGGCTGGCCGAGTAGGAGCCTAGGGGAGAGATGAGCAACTTGGAAACGAAGGGAGTGAACTTCGAGAGGGCTCCCTTTCTGGTCATCTGGGAGGTGACTCAGGCTTGTGACCTGGCTTGCGTGCACTGTCGGGCGGAGGCCAGGCCCCATAGAGACCCCGGGGAACTCTCCACCCCGGAGGGGGTCCAACTTTTGGAGGAGATAGGTCGCTTCGGTCATCCCCTCTTCATCTTCACCGGTGGCGACCCTTTGAAAAGGGAGGACATCTTCGATCTCATTGCCTACGCCAAGGAGGTTGGACTGCGCACCGGCTTTAGCCCCAGCGGCACTCCCCTTTTGACCTATGAGAACCTCAAAAGGGCTAAAGAGGCTGGTTTAGATAGTCTCTCTATCAGCATCGACGGCTCATCGGCCCAGACTCACGATAGTTTCCGGCAGGTGCCGGGCTCCTTCGATTCCTGCCTGCGAGGAGCTAAAGCAGCCGGGGAGTTAGGGCTGGATCTGCAGATAAACACCACCGTCACTCGCTATAACTATCAGGATCTCGACAAGATCGCGGCTTTGGTGGCTCAGTTGGAGGCTAAGCGCTGGAGCGTTTTCTTCCTGGTGCCCACTGGCCGAGGCCGGGAGGAAGACGAGGTCGCACCCTGGGAGTATGAGCGGATACTACACTGGCTGTATGACCTCTCTAAGGAGGCGCGCCTCCGCATCAAGACCACCGAGGCCCAGCATTATCGCCGGGTGGTGATCCAGCGCCTGGCTCAGGAGGAGGGCATCGCGCCAGAGGCCATGCTCTCCCAGGTGAAAAGCGGTCGTGGACGTTTTCTCCCGGGCATCAATAGTGGGCGAGGGTTCCTCTTCATCTCCCATGTGGGAGCTATCTACCCCTCAGGCTTTCTGCCCCTGGCCGCAGGCAACGTGCGCCAGGACTCTCTGGTGGAGGTCTATCGCCATTCTTCCCTCTTCCGCCAACTGAGGGATCTCTCCAAACTCAAGGGCCGTTGTGGAATATGCGAGTACAGATTCATCTGTGGGGGATCACGGGCCAGGGCCTATGCCTTGACCGGGGATTACCTGGCCGAAGACCCGTATTGTGTCTACCAGCCGGAGGGGAGTTAGCCCTTGGTTGAGAAGGAGTTGGATAGCCTCGATAGACAACTCTTAGACCTCGTTCAGAGCGATTTCCCCTTGGTGGTTGAACCATTCGCCAAATTGGCTGCCGATCTCTCTCTGAGCCCTGAAGAATTGCTGGATCGCCTACGCCGCATGAGGGAGATGGGACTAATCCGCCGGATAAGCGCCATCTTCGACTCTCGGCGGTTGGGATACAGGAGCACTTTAGCGGCCTTCTCCGTAGATGATGACCGTCTGGATGAGGTGGCCATTCTGATAAATGCCCACCCCGGCGTCAGCCATAACTACGCTCGCACCCATCTCTTTAACCTCTGGTTTACCCTAACCTTGCCTCCTGGGCAGGACGTTGAGGCCGCCGTAGCCAAGTTAGCCAAAGATGCCGGGGTGGAGCGATATCTGGTGCTGCCGGCGCTGCGGGTATTTAAGATCGGAGTTCGGTTCAAGATGGCTGGAGAGAAGGAAGTAACGCCGACGGCAGAGGTTGAAGCCCTGACCGATAGAGAAGAGGCAAGCCTTGCCCCCTCAGACATACCCTTGGTGAGAGAGCTGCAAAAGGACCTCAATCTGGTTCCTCGCCCTTTTGCCCATATCGCCTCACGATTGGGGATGAGCGAGCAGGAGTTACTAGCCAGGATGGAGGCGCTCAAAGAAGCGGGCATCATGCGCCGCTATGCCGCCGTCCTCCACCATCGGCGGGTCGGTTTTGGAGCCAACGCCATGGGTTGCTGGATAATCCCCCCCGCGAGGGTGGAAGAGGTGGGCAGGTTAGCCGCCTCCTTCTCTGCCGTTAGCCATTGCTATGAACGTCGGGCTTACCCTCCTCGCTGGCCTTACAACCTCTTCACCATGATTCACGGTCAGAGGCGTGAGGAGTGCGAAGAGGTAGCCAGGGAGATCTCGTTCCAAACAGGGATCGAGGACTATATCTTGCTTTACAGCACCAAGGAGTACAAGAAGGAGCGAGTTAACTATTTCGTGGAGGGGGAGAGGGATGAAGATTGAACGCTCCGTGGAGCTTTTTACCGAAGCCAAGAGGTATATCCCTGGCGGAGTAAATAGCCCTGTTCGGGCCTTCCGTGCCGTGGGTGGCCAACCTCTATTCATTTCCAGGGGACAGGGATCCCACATATATGATGCCGATGGAAATGAGTACATCGACTATGTCCTATCCTGGGGGCCTCTGATTCTAGGACACGCCCACCCCCGGGTAGTAGATGCCCTTAAGGAGGCGGTGGAGCGGGGCACCAGTTACGGCGCACCTACGGAATTGGAGACGGAACTGGCTAAATTGATAAAGGAGGCGATGCCAGCGGTGGAGATGGTGCGCTTCGTCAACTCGGGCACGGAGGCCACTATGAGTGTCCTCCGTCTGGCTCGCGCCTACACCGGACGGGACAAGATCATCAAGTTTGAGGGGTGCTACCACGGCCATGCCGATATGTTGCTGGTGCAAGCAGGGTCAGG
>JBHIDN010000153.1:0-4514 GCA_046760125.1 Anaerolineae bacterium | reverse complement strand
TGGGCGATGTTAGAGCCGCCACTGCCCTGGGTGGGAATCTGAGGATGATAGGCGTCGAGAGCCAGGCCAGAGATACCTCTTACCTGGCTGACTTCGCAGAATCCACCGCTACAGTGGAGGCAGCGCTGGCTCTAACGAGGGAGCTATTCATCCGGGGGGAGTGTGATCTCCTGGTGCTGGATGACATCAACCCGCTTCTTTATGAAGGGACCATTGACACCGCTCAAGTGGTGGCCCTTATCGATGAGAAGCCGCCGAACGTAACCGTTGTGCTCACCGGGCGGTTCGCTCCCCAGGCAATAATTGAAAGGGCCGACACGGTTACCGATTTCGCGGAGATAAAGCATCCCTCTCAAGCCGACATAGAGCCTCGCAAGGGGATCGATTTCTAGTAGAGATTCTCCTCGTTAGCTTTCCCCGCTCTCGATTTTAGAGTCCGGGAATGACAGGACTGAGATGAAACGTAGATCCAGTTTGACCCCTCTCCTCTCGTTGGCCCTTTTCCTAATCGGTTGGCACTTTCTGGCCACCTATCTCGTCGCTGAGCTGCCCACACCTCTGGACACGGCGCAAACTTTTCTTCTCCTGGTGACCAGAGGCGAGCCTGTTCTAGGCAGGACTCTGCAGGCCCACACCTTTGCCAGCCTGACGCGGGTCTTGATCGGCGCTGGGATCGGGTTTTCCCTGGCTATACCTCTGGGCATCCTCATGGGACGCTCTGGGCATTGGGAACGGTTCCTCAGCCCCATGGTCGAGATTCTGAGGCCCATCGCCCCTCTAGCCTGGATACCCCTGGCCTTCGTCCTCTTCAGAGATCTGGCCAACACCAGGACCTTGGTGCAGATGCTCATCATCTTCGTAGGTTCCTTCTTTCCCGGTCTCCTGAACACCATCCATGGAGTCAAGTCCATTGATAGCATCTACTACGATGTGGCCCGCACTCACCGAGCCTCCAGAAGCCAGATCCTCTTGAAGGTCACCCTCCCGGCTGCTCTGCCATCTATCGTTACCGGGGTGAGAATAGGGTTGGGAGTGGGCTGGATGTGTGTGGTGGCAGCAGAGATGATAGGGGGCAGTGCCAGCGGAGTGGGATTCTTCCTCTGGTCTATGTACTCTATCGGGGGTGGCACGGCAAAGATAATAGCGGGCATGATAGCCGTGGGGATAGTGGGCTATCTACTAAACGAGGGCATCCTCTTCCTCAGTGCGAGATATATGAGATGGCTTTAGCTATCAAGGGGGTGACTAAAAGGTTCGGCGACCTCTTAGTATTCGAGGATCTCTCCTTGACGGTGGAGGATCGGGAATTCCTCTGCCTGATCGGCCCCAGCGGCTGTGGGAAGACCACCCTCTTGCGGTTGGTGGCCAGCCTGGAGCCGATGACTAGCGGCCAGATCCTGTTAAACGGCACACCGATCCATGAGGTGGGAGATGCCATCGGTTTTGTCTTCCAAGAGTATGCCCTTTTTCCCTGGCGCACGGCGAAGAGCAATATTGAATTCGGCCTGGAGATCAAAGGGGTCGATAAGCGAGCGCGCGATGAGGCCGTACAGCGATATGTGGATCTGGTGGGCTTGACCGGCTTCGAGGATTACTATCCCAAGCAACTATCGGGGGGCATGAAGCAGAGGGTGGCCCTGGCCAGGGAGTTGGCTCATGGCCCCCGGCTCATCCTCATGGATGAACCCTTCGCTGCCCTGGATGCCCTGACCAGAAATGCCATGCAGGCTGAACTTCTGAGGATCTGGTCGAAGATGCGGAAGACCGTCTTGTTTGTCACTCACAATGTGGATGAGGCGGTATTTCTGGCGGACAGAATCGCCGTCATGTCCTGCCGTCCGAGCAGAATCATCGAGAGCGTACCCGTCACGTTACCACGGCCGCGCAGCAGAACCAGTCCCGAGGTCAACGAGATTCGCGATCTTATTCTGTCCCTATTGGCAGTGGAGACCAAAATGCCCCTGGGGCGGGGGGAAGAGTTCATCACCTGAAGGCGCAATTATTGACTATCTCTTCGGCTTCCGTAAAAAGGGGACGGAATCAGATGAACCCTTGGCCTTCCGGTCGGCGAGGGGAAGGATAACCCTCTCATTTGAGCTGGATAGTTAGCCCTACTTGTTCGGCGACCATCCGTAGCAAAGTGTCCTGAACCGTGCCGAAGCCAGGGGTAGCGATGGTCTTACCAGCCAACCCCTCCAGAGAATCTATGCCTGAGTCGCTTCTCACCACTATGGCCGAGCCCACATTGTTGGCCCCAGCCAGAACCCTGATGGGGGTCTTGTCGTTGATGCGCTTTAGGGTCGCGGGGGCAGATCCTAGATATGATAGATCGATGTCTCCGTTCTTGAAGGCCTCCATGACAGCCACACCATTGGCGTAGGGCGGCATCACTATCAGATTCTCTCCTGGAATCAGCCCCACCTCTTGGAAGTACCCTTCCTGCTGAGCCACATAGATGGCTATTTCGTGGAGGTCAGCCAACAGGTAGCCGATCCGCACCACCGTATCCGAGGGAACGAGATCCGGCTTCCAGCGGGGATCGGCGTCCAGGGCGGCTCGGACATCATCGAAGTACCTACGGAAGAGGAAATCATCGAAGAACTCCTCCTCGCTAGCAAAGCCCAAATCCTGCGGCAAATTGGTTAGTATATCGAACTGATTCAGCTTCTGGAAGTAGGTCTTGAAGGCCTGGCGGTTGGGGTACTCGATGAACTCGATGTGCTGGAGGGCCTCGACGACGACCTCGCGATCTTTGCCTGTGAAATCCATGGCGTAACGAATCACCTGCTCTTGGTTGGCAGGATCGTTCAGGAACCGGGTGGCCTGGATGTGAGCCCAGGCTATTGCTCGGAGCACTATCTCATCCTCGTACTGGGAAGCATAGGCCAGAACACAGCATGGATGGTCAGGCCAGGCCTCGCTGGATTGGATGAGGTATTTGCCATCTCCGCTGAGCACGGCCTCGGCGTTGAAAGGCTCCCAGGCGATGAACCCATCTATGTCTCCCGACTTAAGCTGGGCCAACATGTCCGCTGGCCCCATGGTCACTACGAAAATGGTGCTCTCAGATATCGGCGGGGGGGCAGCGCATCCTGCCATTAACACTACTGACGTCAGGAGCAAGCCCAGAATTGTCCTCCTCTTCATGATTATCAACACCTCTCAAGAGTAGATGGGGGCACGGCAAGCGAGTTCAAGTGGTGTCCCCCCACGACGATCTGCCGACTATTATAGAGGTTTTTTCTCTTCTGTCAACCAGGTCCTCATGCTGAGGTTGTGTTCACCACTTAGCACCTGGCTCACCTTGTATAAGGTTTGCTCCCTAGGCTGGCACGCCTTGAGCCAGGCGGCAGGGACGAGCCGAACACGGACGTCTGTCTGGATGCGGAAACGACCGTGTTCCCCCCATCTTCTCGGAGACTCTCACATGCTCGTAAGAGTGGGTGTTCCAACGCCTCCTACAGAAACCGTCGATAAGGCGTCAAAGCGGCCAGGAAACCTCTGCTAGGCTCCAATGACTATCTGTAGATTTGGCGAATCATCATGCATTCACCAACTCACCCGGTCCGTTTCAAAACGAGTGCGCTCTGGGAAGAGCACGGGCTCTTCATTTCCGCCGACAACAACTCCTTCTACCCCAATTCATCTGCACTTCACACGGGCACCCGTGTAACTATGCAGCTAGGTTGCCTCAATGGTGGCCTAGGACTGGTTAGCCTGTCCTTCTATCCCTACTATCCTGCAAATTGGAAACAAGTTGCATACTAAGAGTATCAGTTCTTCCTACCGAGGGGCATCTGAACTGAGGACCAGGGGGGCCGGATGGGTTACTCTTTTGATCTGAGGCTGTACTTGACAGTTGGGTATTTGCGGGTTATAATATGAGCAAGTGTTCATGTATGGAGGTTTAGTGGGGCAGGGAGAGGGTATTAAGGACCGGTGTGAGGTAACCGTTATCGATGAGGCCAAGGTTCAGCGAGCGGAAGAGGATCTGATAGATGGTTTAACGGCCACGAGGCTTGCGGGGACCTTTAAGGCCTTGAGCGATCCCACTCGTGTGCGGATAATCTCGGTCCTTTCACACGCTGAGCTCTGTGTTTGTGACATTGCGGCCGCTCTAGGTATGAGCCAGTCTGCGGTTTCCCATCAACTGAGGACGCTTCGCGAGATGCGTCTGGTGAGGAATAGGCGAGAGGGGCGCATGGTTTACTACAGGCTGGATGACGAGCATATACATGACCTCTTCCACCGAGGCCTGGAGCATGTAGAGCACGTTTAGGTTCTTTTTTTGAGGTGATATATGAAAACCCGCTCATATATTGATCTTCTTACGAGGAAAGAGGTGCCATGATCCTCAGAGATCTGTGGCGGCGTAAGGCGCGCACCGCACTGACGTTAGCCGGTATCGCCATCGGCGTGGCGGCTATCGTTGGACCAGACCTACCAGGCGGAGATCGAACAGATTTGGGGCACGCCGCTGGGCCGGGCCGCGTTCGCCTGACGATGGAGAGAGA
>JBHIDN010000152.1:0-4521 GCA_046760125.1 Anaerolineae bacterium | reverse complement strand
CGGCCTTGTACAACCTAGCCGATCTCTTCGTTTTCCCCTCCCTTTACGAGGGGTTCGGCTTGCCACCACTGGAGGCCATGGCCTGCGGGACTCCGGTAGTGGCCTCCGATCTCTCCTCCTTGCCGGAGGTGGTGGGGGACGGAGCGCTCCTGGTGCCGCCGCAGGAGGTCGAGGCCCTGGCTGCGGCGATGGAGAAGGCGCTATCTGATCCCTCTCTGTGGGAGGAGTTGAGAAGGAAAGGTTTGGAGCGGGCGAAACGGTTCACTTGGAGCGAAGCGGCCAAGCGGCTCTTGGCTATCTATAGGCAAGTAGGAGGAGAGGATGGATAAGCGTTTAGTATGGGGGCTGATGCTTCTCTTGTCTGCCTGTCTGTCGGCGCCAGCGACCCCTGCTCCTTCACCCACGACCCTGCCACTTCCCACCGAGACACGATTGCCCACGCCGACAGTCACCGCTACCCCCGGCCCCACCATCACCGGTCAGGGAGGATTGATCTACCTTTTGGGTTCGAAGGTTCAGGGTGGAGGCTTCTCGGGGGATAATGCTCGGGAGATCGCTGCCCTCGGCGGGGGTGAGATCATCTCCCCTCGGCTGCGCGGGAATAGGATGGCCTATCTTTTGGGGCTGGAATTGCGTCTTCTGGATTTGAGGCAAGGGAGTGCGACCACTCTTTCTACGCTACCCGAGGGCGCTATCCTCGATACCTTTGATCTCTGTTGGTCGGTAGGAGGGGAGGCCATCGCCTATACCGTAGCCTATGAGGATCCAGAGGCCCTCACCTTTGGCCGTTCGGTAGAAGTGGGGGTGGTGGACCTGCCGACGGGAGAACATCGCCTAGTGGCTGGGTTGAAGGATCGCTTCTTGGCCACACTTCTGGGCTATAACGACGGCTCGGGTGAGCTCTTTCTTATCCCTCGGGGAGCCGATCCCGGTTTTGAGGAGATCGTTGTCTATGATGGTTGGAGGAGGGATCAGGTTATTAAATCCATCCCCATCGAAGGGGACGCCTTGCCCGATCAGTCGGTACTCTCACCGGACTTGAGCCGGCTGGCTTTGGCCTCCTTGGACACGGAAGCAGGGAGGGGTCAGATCCTCGTTTACGATCTCACCGTGGCCCAGCCAACGGCGCAACTCTTGGAACTTCCCCAAGGGACGCATGCTCGATACTTTATCTGGTCGCCCGACGGTCAAAGCCTAGCCTATTTCCTGCATAGCGGGGTCACCTATGAGGACGAGGTAGCCGAGGCCAGGGGGCTCTGGGTTTGGGATTTAAGCGATGAGGGGGGTATGCAAGTGGCTGAGGAGGATAGCCCCTTCTCCGGCCCCGTGGCCTGGTCGCTTGATGGAGATGCGATCTTGGCCTTTCATTATGAGGAGGGTGACGGCTATTATTACCTAGCCCCCAGAGATGGCTCGGGGGTTATGAGGCTGGAGATCGCTCCGGAGGCCAGGGCGTTGGGGTGGGCGCCCGAAGGTGGCTGACCATGCTAGAGGGCCTGGTTCAGGCTGATATAGATAAGGGCCTGAGCCACTGGATCAGCCGGTGGCTCAGTTGCTCGCTTATCGCCACTTAAGGCATTCATGCTTCCTGATAGCCGCTACCCCAGGGTCTCCCCTTTCCCCACGGGCATCATCACCAGGCCACTGATCATCTTGGGGTAGAAGTCGGTCGATTTCTGGGGCATCTTCTCCCCCACTCCGGAGCAGGCTTTCACCTGGCTTATCTTGGTGGGGCTCAAGAAGAAGACGAACTGGGCCTGGCCACTTTTCACCGCTTCGATGCCTTCCTCGGCGTCTCGGATATAGTTGATATTCTCCTGCCGCTTGACGCTCTCCTTGTTGAGGCCCAATACCCTTTCGATCACCAGTTCGTGGAGGATAGAGACATCGAGAGTTTTCCACTCCCGGGCTCGTGAGGCCTCCACGAAGCGGTCCATCACCCCTTCGTCCTTGAGGCGGAGGAGATAATACCCCTGACCGTCGAAGAGGCCAAAGACGTGTTCCTTGGCCGCCATCCGAGCCATCTTGGAGAAGAGTTTGGCTTTCCCCTCTACCGGTGAGACCTCGAAGAACTCCTCTGCCTTGGCCAGGAACTCCGCCGTCTTCCAGTTGGGGAGGGAGTGCATCACTCGGTGGGTAGGGAGGATGGTGAGGCCGGGATCGTCCATGCTCACTAGGCCCACCATGCGATAGTTGAAGGCCATATCCGGCTCCCATGCGGAGATATTCTGGCGCATCTCATCCCGGTAGGCTAGGGCGGTCTCGTAACGGTGATGTCCATCGGCGATGATGAGGTTTCGCTTGGGCTCCATCTCCGCTTGAACGGCGGCTATGGTCTGGGGGTCGTCGATGACTCGTAGGGTGTGTCTCACCCCGGTTTCCCCCAAGGCGTAGAGGTCGATATCGGGCTGCTTAGTCAAGTGAGGAGCCAGGATCTCGCCTATCTTATCCCCAGGGTAGACCATGAAGATGAGGCCAAAGTTCACGGCCGTGGCCCGCAAGAGGTTCAAGCGATCTATCTTGGGGCCGGAGAAGGTCCGCTCGTGGGGTAAGACTATCCCCTCTTTGTAATCGGTGAGTTGCAAAGCGGTGATGAAGGCCATGCGGGTGGCAAACTCTCCGGAAGGGAGCCTGAATTCCTGGCTGTAACAGTAGATGGCCGGTTTGGGGTCCCGGATGAGGATGCCTTCCTTGAGCCACTCTTCATAGAACTCCCTGGCTCGAGTGTATTGATTATCTGTCTCCGTGTCCCCGGGGAAGGCTTTCCCCTTGATGATGCGTACGATGTTGTGCTCATCCAACCGGTAATATTCCTCTTGCAGATCGCCCTTTATCCTATCGTAAGGGAGGGAAACGGTGAGATCCAGTTTCTCGAACCTCCGGGGGTTGTACCTTACCCCCCGAAAGGGGGCTATCTTGGCCATACGGGACTCCTTTGCTCCATTGTGGCTAGAAGTTCTTCTTGTAGAAGTCGATCATCAGCCTCGCCACCTCTATGCCCACTCGGGCTTGGGCCTCCACCGTGGAGGCGCCGATGTGAGGCGAACCGATGACCTTGTCCAACTGGAAGAGCCTATTGTCCACCGCGGGCTCGGTCTCGAAGACATCGAGGGCCGCACCTGCCACCTTGCCCGATACCAGGGCCTCATATAGGGCCTCCTCGTCGATGGTGCCCCCTCGACCGCACTGGACGATGTAGACCCCGTCTTTCATCAGGGCGAACTCTTCCCGGCCCAACAGGTGATGGGTCTCCTCGGTATGAGGGACGTGAAGAGAGATGTAGTCCGAGGTCTGGAGCAACTCCTTGAAGGGCACTTGGATGGCACAATCGATCTCGTATCGGCTGCGACGGTGGAAGATCACTTTCATCCCCAGGGCATCAGCCCTTCTGGCCACCGCTGAGCCTATGCGTCCACAACCGATAAGCCCCAGGGTCTTGCCCTGGATCTCGGTGCCCCGGAACTTCTTCTTCTCCCATCTATTGGCTTTCATGGATGCTGTGGCCTGGGGGATGTGGCGGGCCAGGGCGAAGAGGTAGCCGATGGTGAGTTCAGCCACCGACGCGGAACTGGCGGCTGGGGTGTTCATCACCGTGACCCCCTTGGATTGCGCGTAATCCACGTCGATGTTGTCTAGCCCCACGCCACCGCGGACGATCACCTTCAGATCTTTGCCCGCATCGATGATATTCTTCCGCACCTTGGTGCGGCTCCGCACCACTATCCCATGATAGCCGGGGATGGAGGCCTCCAGTTCCTCGGCCGATATATCGTCCCTCACCTCGACCTCGATCCCTGCCTGGCGCATCTCCTCGATGGCCCCTGGAGCGGTAGGGTCGCAAATCAGTACCTTCATTTTCGCCTCCCTATAAGCCCAGGATATCTTCGATTTGGCCCGTGACCCATTTCAGGTCGTCGAGGGTCAAGTCGCCCATGTGGGCGATGCGGAAGCAATGCTCCTTGAGGGGGCCGTAGCCGTTGGAGATCATAGCCCCCCGCTTTCCCAACTCCTCGTTGAGGCCGGCTACGCTGATACCTCGGGTGTTCTTGATGTTGCTGACCGTGTTCGAAAGATACCGCTCATCGGAGTAGAGGGCGAAATATTTGCGAGCCCACTCTTGAACGAACTTAGCCATCTCCGCATGTCGCTGGAAACGGTTCTCCAGTCCCTCGGCCAAGATGTCGTCCAGTTGTTTGTTGAGGGCCATAATCTGAGAGATGGCTGGCGTAGTCGGCGTCTGGCCTCGCTCATAATACTTGAGGAAGACGTGGAAGTCGAAGTAGTACCCCTTATCTCTCACCTCTGCGGAGCGATCCATAGCCTTCTGGCTCACCGAGGCCACGGCCAATCCGGGAGGTAGGGCGAAGCATTTTTGCACCCCGGCCAGACAGACGTCGATGCCTAACTTGTCTACCTCGATCTTGATCCCGACCATGGAACTAACGGCGTCCACCAAGAAACAGACCTCGGGGTAGTTCTTCATCACCTCGGCGATGTCGTAGAGGGGGTTGGTGACCCCCG
>JBHIDN010000151.1:0-4525 GCA_046760125.1 Anaerolineae bacterium | reverse complement strand
ATAAGAGTAACAATGGGCCCAGGAGGACTCTAAGGTTTCGAGAATAGGGCTCCAAGTGCTGCCTCGCAACTACTATATCGACTCCTCGTGCGGGGGATCAAGGTCATTTAGGAGATGGATGGGGATAGCATGCAGAGGTCCCTCCCCAAGAAGGGCTCTTCTCTCTTCTCGCGAGAACCTCAGAGAACTTCATGGACGCTACACTCAGAGGTCTCTTGGTTCACAAAGATAGCGACTAAGGTGGAGGTTTTCATCTTCACCGTCTGGCAGAGGGCGAGTGGACCTAGAAAACCCCATGCTCTGCGATCTAGCCTCTCACCGCACAACCTGTTTCAGGGCGAGAAACACATCCTTTTGCTTCTCTATGTGTCTATACATATAGATCACGAAGGCAAAGAAGGCCGCTCCCAGAAGAACCAAATAGCCCAAGCCTTGCAGCCCCAAGCCCTCCCAGGCGTAGACCAGCGTTAGAAGCAACCCCGTCGCCAGGTGAGCGATGATGGTCAACGCATTGGCCGGGACTAAATCGAAGGGACTATGGTAGTGCTTCTTGGCGTATTGTATAGCCCTTAACAAGGTGGGAAGGGTGATGAAGCCCAACAAAGTGGCCGCTGGAAGAAGACCGGCCAACACGCCAGCCAGAAGCGATAGGTAGGCCCCTATAATGAATGCCGCGTAGCCAGCGACACCTTTTCGCCTACCCAACCTCACCACCAGCGTCTTCTTGCCCACCGCTTTGTCTGCAGAGTAGTCGGGGAACTCGTTGATCCAAAGCACAGCCGAGATGAGAAAGGCCAGGGGCAAAGCAGCGACCATAGGCGTCCAGCTGAGAGACCGGGTCTGCACGTAATAGGTTCCTAGAGTCAGCAGAAGGCCAAAATTCAGCCCCACTAGGACCTCCCCGACTCCTCTACTGGCCCAGTTGAACGGATACCCGGTATAGAAGAGGCCGGAGAGAAGGCCGATGGCGCCAAGTACCAAGATGAAAGCCCCTCTTGTCCAGGCCAGGTAGAGACCGATCAGGCTAGCCAGCAGAACGAGGAGAAGCCCCCCCATGAGCACTTCAAGAGGGGTGAGTAAGCCGAGCTGGATCACTCTGCTTCCCCCGCTGAAGGGTCTGACGAACTCGATGTTGATATCATCGTTGCCGCTTTTGTGGTCGAAATAATCGTTGATGACGTTGATGCCAGCATGCAATGATAGGCCAGCGATTAAGGTCAGCAGGAAGTAGCCCCAATGCATCGCCCTTGTGTCGGCCCAGGCTATGGCCGTCCCCAGCAGAATGGGCACGATGCTGGCCGTGAGGAACGACACCCTGAGTCCTAGGAGCCAACTTGTGACCTTTGTCTTGAGCATCTCCCAATCGCTCACTACACTCCTGTTCTCCGGGAACTCGATGACTGTAGGCGGCTTGCCCTGGACAATCTCCCTAAATATCCGGAACTTAACCGTTTCTGGCACCACCTTGATGCAGTCCAGCATCCGTGCATTGCCTGTCTCCACCAGGTAGTTGACCACGGGAGATCTCCCGGCGGTGGCCTCAAGGGCTCTTTGCCTCTCGTGTTCATCCGTGACCATAAAGGCCTTGCCGGTTATCTCAACCTCCTTCGAGTCGTTAATGTCAGGCTCACCCTTATGGATCAAGAGCGCTATCGAGGGGTGATGAGTGATCTGCACCGTCTTCGGGTCACCCTTCATGGTGGCCAGGTAGACGTTGAAGTTATTGTCAAAAGCGTAGTGCATCATGCGACACCTCACTCTATCCCCAGCAGAGGTAGCCACCACCGCCACCTCCACACTCTCCAACAGGGAGAGGATCTCTTCACTGGTGTGTTGTCCACTCATTCTCGGCCTCCTTTGGCCGACCCCAATGGCCCCCTGCATAGGCCCTTGCTAACCCTCGAATCGCTTGCTGTCTCCTCGCCAGCGTTTTCAATAGTGACTCCCTCGCGAAGATTGGTGGTCATCTCAAAAGATCTCGCTGTCGACCGGCGGCGACTCGGCTCCCCTGAACTCCGTAGGGGATTCCTGCCGGCCAGCCCGGAGGAGAGCAGATGGAAGAGCAAGGGCTGCCGCGACGAGAAGCCTAGGGTTCAGCAAGTGGAAGAATATATCACGGTAGGGCCGAGAACCGGTAACGATGTCCCAGAGGGCCGTGCGAAGCAGATAAGCCACTTGAGTGCCCCTTCTCGGGTCGGCCAGATCGGTCATTACTCGCCAAGTGAGTTCGCTTCGGGCGGTCAAATCATGCTTATGGAAAAGGAAATGCCCATAAGCGTTGTCCCTGATGATCGTTCGTTCGATGGGCTTCATATAGTATCGTTTGAAAGAGCGATCAGAGATCCCATGGAAGAAGGTGCATTGGGCAGCTATCTTGGCGGTGACGAAAGCAGATTCAATGCCGTTCTTGTAGTAGCGTGAGGCGCAGGCATCGCCGATGATTACCATTCGATCAGTATGTGGCTTGCGTGCTGCCGTGTCTCCGATTCTCGGCGCGCAATGGCAGAACTCCGCCGGGAATCGCCATCCCTTGGGCATCGCTTCCTTGACTCTGGGCAAGGCCATGAATTTCCTCAGGTCCTCAAGGGTTACATCGCCCCGGCCGATCAGACTGACCGTGATGTACTCCCCCTTTGGAGTCATGGCCGCATAGCGGAGCCCTCCAGGCAGTCCACTCCACAGGTGCACCTTGTTGCCCAGGATCTTCCGCACTACATCGCGGCCGAGAAACAGCTCCACCTGGCAAGCGCGACGGGTGTGGGGAGCCTGATACCCGAAACCAAGTCCTTCCACCACCTTGAGCATGCGAGTATTCAAGCCGAAGGCACCAACCGCCAAGCCTGCTTCGACGACCCTGGTGCCCTCGCCGATGTCACACACTAACTTGACTAGACCGCTATGGTCAGGGGGCAAAGTTATCTCCCTCACCCAACCTCTTATCACCTCTGCGCCTCGTTTCTGGGCCTCGACCAGCAGAAAGTCGTCAAAGCTAATGGCCGGTCCTGGATTGCCAAAACGGGGCCCGCTGCCCCTGAAGAAGGTGTGACCAGCCACCCTAGAACCCTTAGGAGGCTTGAGAACGATCGAACCACTTGGGCCGCGGATCACGAAGCCATCGATAACATCTTGAACACGTCCACGGGGCAGGCTGAAGCCCTCATCTTCGATCTTGGCCATAAGCGTTTCAGATACTACCCCGGCGCACATGTTACATCCCGGCGGCCCTCTCCGCTCGAAATCCTTGCCATCTATGAGCAAGACCCTGACCCTTGTTCCCATCTTCTGCGCGATTCCAAGAGCGAAGTGGGCAAAGAACGTGCCCGCTGGCCCAGCGCCGATCACCGCCACCACGCTGCCGTCATCTAACCTGAACTCAGGACTTTTATCTCTCATCTTAGCCTTGCCAAACAGCCCACTGCCTCACCTGCACGCTTGTAGCGCATTACACACATTAATGCGATTGTGACTAATCTACCACGCAATACCCAGATAGTCAATTTCCCACCTTCGTGCATGGTGAATTCAAGGCACCCCTTGCTATACTTGACCAGGAGATCGCGGTCTTGACAACATACTATGAATGAAGTAAACTGGGTTTAGTGAAATTTTCTATCTCGAAGCCTTTTTCGGGCCGCTTTCACTCTTCGTGTCATGAGCCTCCACGGTTGCCAAAGGCAAAGCCAAGGATCCGATGCGACAGAGGCCATTCCCTAATAGCTTGCGTTTCAAGGTCGTAGTGGGAGTAGTGGTTCCCCTGGTCGTCATCGGGGGTGTATCCTCCTATATCCAATATGCCAGCCATCGCAGGGAACTCATACGAAGATTAGAGGAATGGGCTAGCCACTCCGGCCAAGTGATCAAAGGCAGTCTGCAACACGCTATGCTAACTCAGGACTGGGAAGAGATTCAAGGCATCGTGGATAATGTGGCAGGGGAGGAAGGTGTCCAAACTATCTTCCTGCTTAACAAGCAAGGCGAGATAAGAATATCCTCTGACAGTGACAGGGTGGGGCGAATAATCGACATAAAGGATCCCACCTGCCAAATTTGCCACCGCTTTCAGCCTCAAATGCGCAGTAGGAGTGCCCTTCTTGTTTCCGACACGGGAGTGAGGATTTTTCGTAGCGTCACCCCTATAGAGAACCTATCAGAATGCCACCGGTGTCACGATCCCATGAATAGGTTGAACGGTGTCCTGATCGCCGATTTCTCGACCGCCCAACTTGACGAGCAACTCATCTCTGATTTGCGGAATAGCCTCCTCGTACTGGGCGGCATGGTTGCAGCCTTGACTATCTCTATCAGTTTCCTCATGAGCCGCATGGTTCTTAGTAGGATCGAACAGCTGGTCACGGGCATCAGGCTGCTAGACAGCGGCGACTATAAGCAAAGGGTGCCAGTGACCAGTGAAGATGAGATCGGCACCCTTTCTCTTACTTTCAACCGTATGGCGCAGGGGTTGGAAGAGAAAGCCAGGTTGGAGAGGAAGGTACGCGAACGAACCAATGAGCTCCAGGCACAAACC
>JBHIDN010000150.1:0-4559 GCA_046760125.1 Anaerolineae bacterium | reverse complement strand
GAGAGACAGCCGGTTGGGTTTCTTGGGAAGCCGTAAGAAGTGTGGCAATTTTAGAAACCCGATTAGAGGTCGCCTATGTCCATGAAAGTTACCCCAAGAGAAGAAGATTACTCCCGCTGGTACACCGATGTCGTGATTAAGGCGGAACTGGCCGATTACGCTCCCGTGCGAGGCTGCATGATCATCCGCCCCTACGGCTACGCCCTCTGGGAGAATGTCCAGAAGGCCCTGGATGCCAAATTTAGAGCCACGGGGCATAAGAACGCCTATTTCCCCCTCTTCATCCCCGAGAGTTTCCTGGCTAAGGAAGAGGAGCATGTGGAGGGGTTCTCACCCCAGTTGGCGGTGGTGACCCATGGCGGGGGCAAGGTACTCGAAGAGCCTCTCATCGTTCGGCCCACCTCGGAGACGATCATCAACGCTATGTTCGCCAAGTGGATCAGGTCTTGGCGGGACTTGCCCCTGCTCATCAACCAGTGGTGCAACGTGGTACGGTGGGAGTTGCGCACCCGGCTATTCTTGCGGACGCTGGAGTTCCTCTGGCAAGAGGGGCACACCGCCCACGCCACGGCGGAGGAGGCGGAGGAGGAAGCCCGTCGGATGCTAGAAGTGTATAGAGAGTTCGCCGAGGAGGAGATGGCTATCCCGGTCATCGTGGGGCGGAAGAGCGAATCGGAGAAGTTCGCCGGAGCCGTCCACACCTATACCATCGAGGCTATGATGCAGGACAGGAGGGCCTTGCAAGCGGGCACCTCCCATTTTCTGGGCCAGAACTTCGCCAAAGCGTTCGAGATAACCTATCAGACCAAAGACAACCGCCTGGAATATGTCTGGCAGACCAGTTGGGGCCTTAGCACCAGGGTGATAGGAGCCCTCATCATGGTTCACGGCGATGACCAAGGGTTGATATTGCCTCCTCGCCTAGCGCCGATACAGGTGGTGATAGTCCCCATCTGGCGGAGCGATAAGCAAGAGGCTGAGGTGCGGAAAGCGGTGGAAGGGGTTAAGGATGAACTGAGAGGTGTGCGTTATGAGTTCGATGACCGGGAGACCTATACTCCCGGCTGGAAGTTCAACGAGTGGGAGCAGAAGGGGGTCCCGCTGAGGATCGAAATCGGGCCTCGGGATGTGGAGAAGAGGCAGATGGTCCTCGTGCGGCGGGACACGGGGGAAAAGAGCATCACGCCTCTGGAAGGGCTCAAAGAGCGGATAGAAGCCTTCCTGGAGGAGGTTCAGAAGAGCCTCTACAGTAGGGCTTTGGCTTTCCGGGAGGAGAACTCCTACCAAGTGGACGATTACGAGGAGTTCAAGCGGATCCTGGAGGGACCGGGGGGCTTCCTTTGGGCCCATTGGTGCGGGTCGGCCGAGTGCGAAGCCAAGATAAAGGAAGAGACCAGGGCCACCATTCGGGCTATCCCCTTCCAGGAACAAGAGCGAGATAAATGTATTCGCTGTGGTGAGACCTCCGTACAGCGGGTGGTCTTCGCCAAGGCCTATTAGGGCTACAGAGTTCACACAAGGAGGTAAGCGCAATGGGAACAACATGGATCAATATCCTGAGGTTCGGTCATATCCTGACCGTCGTCTTCATGGCCTGGCCTCTCTATGCCCTCATCGCCGTGAATGAGCGGGGAAGGCTTGGTAGCCCCTTGGGGGACAGAGCCGACCGATACATGGAGAACATCATCAAGGGCCAGACCATCCGTTGCTATATCTTTCAGTTGACCGCCTTGGTCACAGGGGTGGCGTTGGTCTACTTCCGCCGCATGGGGCTGGGGTCCATCATCACCAACTGGGTGCTGTTGGCAAAGTCCCTTCTGCTGGGCGCACTGCTGTGGCTGCTCTCCTATGTTCATTTCAACCTCCAACCCAAGATCGATGCTCTCTTTGAGCAGGCAGGTGAAGGGTTGGTGTCGGGGGAGATCGCGGCCCAGATTGGGACTCTCCGAGCGACCAGGAAGAAACTGGCCAGTATCTGCCTCTTTCTGGTGATGACCATCGTCATGCTGGGTCTGCAGGTGTTCATCCGCTTCAACCCAATTTTGACTCTGGCTCTTCTGGTCCTCATCGGCCTCTTCGTTTGGAGAGCCTATCGAGGCCCTATCCGATACGGGTGGATATAAAAACGCCAACGGCGCGTCCCGCCAGAGGGTGAACCTTTTGTGGCAAGAAGTCCCCAGGAGGCCTGGTCTGTGCCAAGGCTTGCTGGGGTGTTCGGTGTGCTTGTTTGGTCCTGCGTCGGAGCCAGATTGACATACTTGGCCATCTGCCTTAGAATGATTAAGATGTAGACACCGGGAGGGAAGAACGGTGAAAGAGTATAGTGTGGATCGTATAAGAAATGTGGTCTTATTATCTCATGGCGGTACAGGGAAGACCTCGCTGGCGGAAGCGATGCTCTACAACACGGGGGCCATAAAGCGGCTGGGCAAGGTGGACGAGGGAACCACCGTCTCTGACTACGACCCGGAGGAGATACGCCGTCATATCTCCGTTAACACCTCGCTCATACCCTGCGAATGGCGAGATCACAAGATAAACGTCCTGGATACCCCGGGCTACGCCGATTTCGTGGGAGAGATGAAAGGCGCCACTAGGGTAGCCGATGCCTGTATCATCGTCGTCGATGCCACCTCCGGCGTGGAAGTAGGCACGGAACTGGTCTGGAAATACGCCGATGAGAGGGATCTACCCCGTCTCGTCTTCATCAATAAGATGGATCGGGATAACGCCAATTTTGACCGTACCCTGACCCAATTGAGGGAGGCGTTCGAAGGAAACTTTATCCCCCTGCAACTCCCGGTGGGTGTGGGAGAGGGGTTCGAGGGGTTGATAGATCTCGTCACAATGAAAGCCTACCTAGGGGAGAAGAACGAAGAGAAGGATATCCCCCCGGAACTACTGGAAGAGGCTCGTTCTTTTCAACAGGCGTTGGTAGAAGCGGCCGCAGAAGCAGAAGATGAGTTGATCGTAAAATACCTGGAGGGTGAGGAGTTGACTGCCGAGGAGATTCGGCGAGGGTTGGTAGCGGGGACGAAGGCTAGATCTGTTATTCTCGTCCTCTGCGGCGCGGCCACACAGGTGGTGGGAAGCCAGGCCTTGCTCGATGCTATAGTAGAGTATCTACCCTCCCCGGCAGAAAGGGAAGTGCGGGCTAGGAGCCCCCTATCCGGCCTAGAGGAGACTTTAGAGGTGAGTCCCGCTTCTCCCCTAGCCGCTTTGGTGTTTAAGACCTTCGCCGACCCCTATGTGGGCAAACTCACCTATTTCCGGGTTTACACCGGAATGATGGAATCGGATTCCCGAGTGCTCAACGCTTCTAGGAATAAGGAAGAGAGGATCGGCCAACTCTTTCACCTGCGGGGTAAGGAACAGGAAGCGGTGAAATCGATCTCCACCGGGGATATCGGGGCCGTGGCCAAACTACAGGCCACCTCCACAGGTGATACCCTTTGTGACAAAGATCACCCTCTCATCCTTCCGGAGATCGGCTTCCCCCACCCGGTCTACAGCGCGGCCATCAAGCCCAAGACGAAGGCGGATTTAGACAAGATGGGAACGGCGCTGGCCCGTCTGGTGGAGGAGGACCCCACCCTTCGAGTCAGTCGGGAACAGGATACGGGGGAGACGATCCTCTCCGGGATGGGCGAATCCCATGTGGAGATCGCCGCCCGGCGGTTGGAGCAGAAGTTCGGGGTGGAGATCGAGACCGATATCCCAAAGGTGCCCTATAAGGAGACCATCCGCTCTACCGCCAGCGCGGAGGGCAAATATAAGAAACAGACCGGCGGTCGCGGCCAATACGGGGTCGTGCAGTTGAGGCTTGAACCTCTACCCAGAGGCCAAGGATTCGAATTCGTGAATGACATCTTCGGTGGAGCCATCCCTAGAAATTTCATCCCTGCGGTGGAGAAGGGGCTCAAGGAGGCGATACAGACGGGGGTTCTGGCTGGCTATCCGGCCATCGATTTCCGAGCGGTCCTCTACGATGGGAAATACCACCCCGTCGATTCCTCAGAGATAGCCTTCAAGATCGCGGCTTCCCTAGGTTTTAAGAAGGCGATGGAACAAGCGAACCCGGTGCTCCTAGAGCCTATCATGAAACTCGCCATCACCGTCCCGGAAGAGTTTATGGGCGATGTCTTAGGAGACCTGAATAGCAAACGGGCTCGGGTCATGGGCATGGAACAGTCGGGAGGGTTGAGCATCATCACCGCCCAGGCTCCCCTGGCGGAGATACAGAGGTATGCTACCGATTTGCGCTCCATCACCCAAGGGCGAGGTTATTTCACCATGGAATTCGACCACTACGAGGAGGTGCCGGACCACATAGCCCAAGAGATCATCGCCAGGGCGAAAGCGGAAGAGAAGTAGCGTTGCGGCTTACCTGTTGCTGGTCAGCACGATGATAGATGTAACGTCGCAGATGAACTGCGACGTTTTTCGTCCGAGATAAACTCGGACGCCACAATTTTGGGATGTAGCGTTACCCTTCAGAGTGACGTTCTCCCGTCGGGCTGAAGCCCCTGGCCTAACGATGCCAGGACAGGCCGACGCTA
>JBHIDN010000149.1:0-4586 GCA_046760125.1 Anaerolineae bacterium | reverse complement strand
CCTCTCTGGCGTAGCCGGCAACCGCCTCATCCGTACCCCTATAGCATCATAGAGGGCGTTGATTATCGCTGGACAGGTGGGGATGGAGGTGATCTCCCCCACCCCCTTGGCCCCATAGGGCCCTTCGGAGGTCTCTTCCTCCACGATAATAGGTATTATCTCCGGGACTTCTTTGGCCGTAGGGATGCGGTATTTGGTGAGTGTCGTCTTCTGGGGCACCCCTTCTTTCATGGAGAAATCCTCCATCAAGGCGAAGCCCAGCCCCATCAAGACCCCTCCTTCTAGTTGTCCCTCTATAGCCAAGGGGTTGATGGCCCTCCCCACATCGTGGGCCGCCACCACCCTCACCACCTTCACCTGGCCTGTGGTTATGTCAACCTCCACTTGAGCCGCCTGGGTAGCGTAACCATAAGCGAAGTGGGCGTCTCCCTTCTCCCCTAGGTTGACCGTTCTAGGGGCGGTGTATACAAAGGAAGCCGAGAGCGATTTCCCCTTCTTTTTGGCCAGACGGGTTGCCTCCCGCAGCGTCAGGGACCGTCCGCCCTCTGCCTGGATCCGTTCCCTCTCGAAGATGAGACCATCGGCCGGAACGCCGAGCGCCTCACCTACCACACCGGCAAGGGTTCTTTTGACCTCCTGCGCTGCCATTCGGGCCGCGTTACCGGTGATAAAACTCTGACGAGAGGCCGTGGTAGCCCCCCCGTTGGGGGTCAGCGCCGTGTCTGCCACCAATACCTTCACTTTCTCATGAGACAGGCCCAGTTCCTCGGCCACCACCTGAGCCAAGACAGCCACTATCCCCTGCCCTACCTCAGCGGCTCCGGCCCGCACCTCCACTCGCCCATCCTCTAGAACCTCAACCGTGGCTCCCGCCGAATCGGGTGCGCTACCCCCCAGGCCCACGTTCTTGTAGGCGCAGGCCACTCCCCAACCCCGGCGTTTGCCTTCTGGGGCTGCCTCTGCCCAGGCGGGCCAACCCTCTGTAGCCTGGGCCACCTTATCTATGGTCCTCACTAGCCCCACACTCTCCCTCAAAACCTGCCCCGTGGCCGTTACGGAGCCAACGCGGAGAGCGTTTCGCCTTCGAAACTCTAGGGGATCCAGGCCCAACTTGTGCGCCAGGATATCCATCTGGCTCTCGGCGGCGAAATGGGCCTGGGGAGCGCCAAAGCCCCGATAGGCCCCCGCTGGAGGGTTATTAGTGTAGGTGGCGTAGCAATCGACCTTCACATGGGGCACCTCGTAGGGCCCGGTCAAATGAGTCGCCGCCCGAGTCATCACGTAGGGCCCCAATGAAGCATAAGCGCCAGAATCTCCTAGGATACGAGCCTCCACCGCCAACAGTTTACCCTCTCTCGTGGCTCCGGTCTTCATCCAGATGCTGGTCTGATGCCTCTTAGGGTGGGCGATCATCGATTCCTGGCGGCTCCACACCAGTTTCACCGGCCGGCCGGTGGCTTGGGCTAAAAGGGCCACGTGGATCTGGACGGAGATATCCTCCTTGCCGCCAAAGGCCCCCCCTACCCTAGTCTGTATGACCCGCACCTTCTCCTCGGGGATAGCCAGGGAGGCCGCGATCTGGCGTCGATCGGCGAAGGGTATCTGGGAACCCACATAGATGGTTATCTTACCCTCATCGATGGTAGCCACTCCCGCCTCTGGCTCCAAGAAACAGTGATCGCCGGAGGGGGTCCAAAACTCGCTCTCCACAACGATCTCCGCCTGGGAAAAACCCTGCTCCACATCGCCCTTGCGCACCTTGATATGTTCTAGTATGTTCCCTTCCTCATGAATGGGCGGCGCACCAGGCTCGAGGGCCTCCTCCGGCGAGGAGACAACAGCCAAGGGTTCATACTCCACCTCAATGAGTTTCAACGCCTTCTCCGCTATCTCCTCCGTCTCCGCGGCCACAATGGCGATGGCATCCCCCAGGTAACGTACTTTATCATAGGCTAAGACCGGCCAATCGGGCCGGGCCAGGCCATGGTTCTTCTGGCCCGGAACATCCTCTGCGGTCAAGACGGCTGCGACACCAGGCAAGGCTTTCGCCTTACCGGTGTCGATTTTGACCAATCGCGCATGAGGATATTCGCTGCGCAACACCTTAGCGTAGAGCATATCGTCGAAGTAGAGGTCCGCCGCATAGATGGCCCTTCCCGTCACCTTCTCCACGGCATCGGGCCTGGGGAGGGAGAGCCCCACCGTGTGGAGAGGCTCTCTCTCCACCAGAGGCGGCTTCGCCTCCAGCGGCAAGCCTGCTACTTCCTCCACCGCCTCTACTATCTTGATATAGCCGGTGCACCGGCATAGGTTACCGGCTAAAGCCTCAACGATCTCTTCCCTCGCGGGTCGAGGGTTTCTATCCAAGAGCGCCTTGGCGGCCATAATGAAGCCCGGGGTGCAGAAGCCGCACTGTATCGCCCCCCGGCGGACGAACGCCTCTTGCAAAGGGTGAAGTCTATCATCCCTGGCCAGCCCCTCGATGGTCTCTATCTTCTTCCCCACCGCTCTCTTAGCCGGGTAGACACAAGAGTTGACCGCCTCCCCATCGACGATCACCTTGCAGGCCCCACAAGCGTTATGGCCACAACCGTTCTTGGTACCTGTGAGATGCAACTGATCCCGCAGGACATCGAGGAGCATCGTCTTCTTGGAGACGACCACCTCGTAAGACCTGTCATTTATGTCAAGCCTAATCGTCTCTTGCTTCATGGATCTTCCTTGGCTCTCAGATATTGGACTAGAATATCGGCTGGAGGGCAGGGATCACACCTTTGGTGACTTCGAGACACTCACAGTACGACATCTCTCTCGGTCGCGATATCCCCGCAACGCCTCCCAGCAACTACAGATCAACAGCCCTCCTGTCCCAAAGCGATAAATGGCGAGGCTGTCGTGTATCACATATAGGCCGGGGTGGTCGGCAGCTCGCATGTTCATGGCGTGGTTAGTTTCTCTCCTGTTCCTGGTGGCGCGCATTCACGGCCAGTCACGAAAGAGCTGCTCGGCCCGGAAGCAACCTCCCCCGCCCGATGAAGCAGCTGGCGCCGTTATCACTTGAATCTCTTGTGACACTGTTTTTTCATCTCCTCGACTGCGGCGACTGCATCCTCAAGCATAGCCCAATCACCTCGCTTCGCCGCTGCTGTCAGGCTCTCCACGCGCTCGCGGAACACAGTATAGTATTCGTCGCCCTTCCCCGGGTATGTCGTCATCAGCCAGGCGTCCGAGCAAAAGGCGCAGACCAACTCCACGTCGAGCGGTCTGCGCTTCCTGACCGCCTTCCGGATCTGCTTCAAGTCCGCCTTCATCCGCTTCTTGAGTTGTTCGTACTCAGGACGTCCGTCGCGTTCCTCTCCTGCCTTCTCCACGGGTCGCTTCGAAATCCTTGCCTGCTCGCACATTGCCGCTACGATTTGCTCTGCATAGCGCGCCACACCTTCTCCGCCGTGGCCGGGAGGTTATCGATCCAGACGCCCACCGCGTCGTGGATGGCGGAGATGATGGCCGGCGCGGTAGGCAAGGTGGTCATCTCTCCCACCCCCTTGGCCCCGAAGGGGCCCGTGGGGTCGGGCACCTCGACGATGAACGGCATGAACTCCCGGGGCATATCGACCACGGTGGGGATATGGTACTCGCTGAAACGACGGGTCTTGACCAGCCCCTCCTTTTGGATGAACTCCTCGGTGAGGGCGTAGCCCAGGCCCATATGCACCCCCCCACCAGCCTGCCCCTTCACCATCTCCGGGTTTATCGCCTTCCCTACATCCTGAGCAGCCCAGACCTTGAGCACCTCCGTCTGCCCGGTCTCTACATCCACCTCCACCAGGGCGATCTGGCTTGTATAGCCATAACTGATGTGAGGGTTACACATCCCGTCCTCGTCATCGTAGGGTGTGGTGGGACGGACGCTCCGCCCATGATACTCATACTCAGCGCTGACCCGCCTCTCCCCTCTCCGGAGCGCTTCCTGCCGCTTCCGGACCGCCTCTTGGCAAGCCCGTATCACGGCGTTGCCAGACATATAGACGTGGCGAGAAGCAGAGCAACTCCCGGCGTTGGGCACCACGGACGTATCCACCAACGCCACCCGCACCTTCTCATAATCGATCCCTAGCGCCTCCGCGGCGATCTGGGCCAAGGCGGTATGGGCTCCCATCCCCTGGTCCGAGGCCCCCAACTTCACTAGAGCCCGAGCGATCTCTCCCGATTCATCTAGGGCCAACTCTACGATCACCTTGGATTTATCATCGAAGCCAAAGGAGTAGCCCACGTTCTTATAGCCACAGGCCACGCCGATACCCCGCCGCCTGTAAGGCGCTGAGGGAGGTCCTAGGTCTGGCTTAATCCAACCTCCCTCCTCCTCCTTCCATCCAGCAGCCAGAGCGGTCTGCCTAAGTGTCTCCTTAACCCCCACACCCGGCGGCATCGGGTTTCCGGTCAAGGCGAGGGAACCATCCTCAAGAAGGTTCTTCATTCTCAACTCCACGGGATCCATCTTTAGGGCCTCCGCCAGTTTGTTCATCTGCATCTCGTAGGCGAAAGCGGCCTGGGTGGAGCCGAACCCTCGCATGGCCATGGCGACG
>JBHIDN010000148.1:0-4594 GCA_046760125.1 Anaerolineae bacterium | reverse complement strand
GGGCAGAACGGCCTGTACCGCCTCTCTTACCTCCTCTCCCACGGAGTAGCAACAAGGGCCGATGGCCGGGCCCAGACCGGCTCTCACCTGGGATAGGTGGCAACCGAACTCTTCCCTCATCGTCTCCGCTAGGCGCTGGGCCAATAAGCCCACCGTACCTCGCCAGCCCGCGTGGCCTAGACCTATGACCCCCATTTGGGGGTCATAGAGGAGGATAGGCAGGCAATCGGCGAAGCGGAGCATCAAGGCCAGTCCCGGCGTTTCGGTGACCAGGCCGTCGGTGGCGGGAACGATTCGCCCCTTATCTTTTGGCCCCACCACGGCCACCGAATGGCTGTGTACTTGATAGGCGGTGACTACCTCCCCTGCACCGAGATTAAGTGTCTCATAGATGACACGATGGTTGGCCTCCACCGCCTTATCCTCATCGCCTACCAGGTGGCCCACGTTGAGCCCGTCGAAGGGAGAACGGCTGAGGCCTCCCAGGCGGGTGAAGATGGCGTGTTGAACCCCCCAGCCTAGATGGGGGAAGGTATAGTAAACGACTCCTCCCTTGTGATGCCGGATCATTCCGCTTTCGCTTAACGAAGGCCTATCGAGCAGGGGTGACAGCCTTTGCTTTTGCTTCGTAAAAGACCTCATTGCAAGTCCCACACTTCAGGCAGTCGACAGGTGGGCAAGGAGAGGTGTTCTGGGCCTTTGTCCCCTTCCGCCACTCCTGCCACAGGTACTCCTCGCTCACTCTATTATCGACGACCTTCCAAGGCAAGGTGTCGCGGGGGCGTTCCTCTAATAGCGCCTCGTAGGCTAGACCTTGCCTAGCCAAGGCGCGTTTCCAGGCGGGCAGCGATTTTCCCTTGGTGCGTGCTAGGGCCGCCCCCACGCGCCTATCTCCTCGGGCTAGGGTAGCCTGTATAGCCGCCTCAGCCGCGCTCTCGCTTCGAACCTCGATGGAGGAGAGCCTTTGCTTGACATAACGAAGACGAGCCTCAAGAAGAGGTAAGGGGGTCATAGGAGCCCATTGATAGGGGGTCTGGGCTTTGGGGACGAAGGGGGAGAGGCTCACTATGAGATGGCCGGAGAACTGCTCTTTGATCTTTTGGGTTAGGTGGACTAGAGCCTCTATATCCTCTTCTGTCTCGCCGGGCAAGCCGAGCATGAAATAGAGTTTGAGGTGGGGGAAATGGCGGCCGGCCCTTTGAGCAACCTCTAGGATCTCCTCCTCCGATATATCTTTGTTTATGCAGGAGCGGAGACGCGCCGAGCCAGCCTCGGGGGCTATAGTGAGTGTCTGGGTCCCGCCTTCGACTAACGCCTTAAGCAATCTCTCTGATAGGGAATCGACGCGCAGGGAGGAGACCGAGATCTGGGCTCCCAGTTGGCGAAGCCCTTGGGTTAGAGCGTCGACCTGGGAGTAGTCGGAGAGGGCGGCTCCCACCAGCCCTATCTTCTCCCGGTAGCCCAAACCTTCTTTCGCTTGATCTAACAAGACCTCCACGCTTCGTTCACGAAGGGGACGGTAAGAGAAGCCGGCCAGGCAGAAGCGGCACCCTCGCCCACACCCTCGCGCTACCTCTATGAGGTACATATCCCCGAACTTGGTCGCATCCGTGAGGATGACAGAGGTGGTGGGATGGACATCCAGATCGTGCACCCATTGCCGCTTGACAGGGTAGGGGGCAAAGGGCTCGTGCTCTATCTTAGTTTCTAGTCCATCGTACTCTACGTGATAGAAGCGGGGCACGTAGAGGCCGGGGATCGTGGCCCACTGGCGGAGGAGTTCTAGGCGTCTTATATCTCGTCGCAGGGTCTCAGCCAAGGTGGGGATCACCTCTTCCCCCTCGCCGATGACCAAAGCGTCAAAAATGGGGGCCAAGGGCTCGGGGTTGGCGGTGACACAGGGTCCACCAGCCAGGAGGAGGGGGTGCCTTTCGTCCCGCTCCTGGGCCAGGGGAGGGATGCCGGCCCGACGGAGCATCTCCACCAGGTTGAAGTAGTCCATCTCGAAGGAGAGGGTGAAAGCCAGGGCGGCAAAATCCATGAGGGGCCTCTGGGATTCCAGGGAGATGGGCTGCCCCTTGGTGAAAAAGGTCCGCTCGCAAACTATCCCCGGCTGCTCATTGAACAGCCGATAGATCACGTGCACGGCCAGGCTAGACATGCCCAAATAGTAACTATTGGGGTAGGCCAAAGCGACGGGGATCTGCCCGCCCCAATCCTTGACTACCGTCCCTATCTCTTTGCTTACCTTGCTTCTTGCCTCAGCGATAGTTTTCCAATCCAGACTCATATCCCCTCGATGACCTCTTGCTAGAGTCTATCACAAGGAGACGAGTCGAGCAAACCTCAGGCTGAACGGAGGAGATAGGCATTGGAACAATAGGGTAGGGATGGCAGGAGGGAGCCGCCCCTGGGCAACCTGGGGCGGCTGTCTGCTTTGGAGGCAGCAGAAACGAGGCCTTGAAACTGGCAACAGAATGCATTATAGTGTTGTTGGTCACGAACCTTCTAATACATCTAGTTTGGTAATTAGATGGAAACGTATCTGTATAAGGCACTGATTCGGGTGATTAGGTGGGAAAATGTCCGCCTAATCCTCCTCAGAGGGGATTAGACAGAACAACGTCCAATTATTTATTAGTTAGTCCCCAATATCTTGAACGAAGCCGGCATAGGAATTGCCTTACATGAAAGGGACGTTACATGGAGGATTTGATGGAAAGAACTGTTCTTTCAGAGAACATTAGAAGGCTGGCAGATTCCCTGGGGATTGATGCCCTGGGATTTGCCGAGGCATCTGAATTTGAAGGTTATATATTAAATCGCTCCAAACGACGAGACCCAAGGCTCTCATTATCGGACGCAAAGACGATTATTGTGGCAGGCATCTACATTGGTGGTCTCGTCCTTCCATCTTGGGAGAAATCCTACATGGGAAAAACAAGCAGGTTGTTCCTTTCAGGGTTCTTTAATGATGTAGTCAAGCCACTTGAACCAATCGTCACTCTGTTACGAAAAGAAGGATACACTGCCCTTATCTGTGATGATTCTAAGAATGAAGGATCCATCCTCCCATTAAAACTGGCTGCAATAAGAGCTGGCTTAGGATGGCAAGGGAAAAATTCTCTGCTTGTCACCAAGAAGTATGGCACGTTCCTTGCTCTTGGGGGGATCGTGACAAATGCCAATCTTGAGCATAACACCGAAGAAGAAACAAATCGATGTAAAAGCTGCGAAAAATGTCAACAGGCTTGTCCATTGAAGGCGCTTGAGCAGGCCTATGTATTGAATAGAAACAAGTGTCTGTCATATCTTCTGCAAAATGACAATTTACCTGAAGAAGCCAAACCCGTTATAGAAAATCGAGTGATAGACTGTGAGATATGTCAGCAAGTATGCCCATGGAATACCAAACATATTGAGTGTCCCTTAGCCACAGCGATGACCACGTCTTTTCAAAGGGAGATACCAGCGTGGGAGGATTTTTTCGCGCTTCCTCAGCTCGCCAAGCTCACAGAACGAGAGTATGGAGAAGCACTTGGTCATCTTAACACGGGTATTCCTTATCTAATATTTCATCGAAATGTTATGATGGCAATGGAACGATTATAACAGCGTTAAACTGGGAGGCACATGGCAAGTGCGCATATATCAGGAGGGGCTAACAAGTCGTTGCACCGGACGCAGGGCGCGCGTGCGAACTCGGCGACGCTTGGGTCAGCGGCGAGGTTGAGTTGCGGCGGCGCTCACGCTAGATCCGCTAGAGATACCAGGGGAGGTGGGTGATGATAGCCTTTGTGCTCAGTGGAGGGGGCAGTCGCGGGGCCTTGGAGGTGGGGGCGCTTCTGGCCCTCTTCGAGAGGGGGATTAGGCCCCAGATCCTGGTGGGCTCCTCGGCGGGAGCGATGAACGCCGCTTTCATCGCCACGGACCCCACTCTGGAAGGAGCCCAGAGGCTGGCCGCCTTCTGGCGCTCCGTTAAGCAGGGAGAGATCTTCCCTGGCAATTCGTTGGGCCTGTATCTCACTGCGGCCTGGCGCTTCGTTTGTGGCTATGATGGCCTCTTCCCCAATGATAGACTGCGCCGCTTCGTGGAGAGGCACCTGCCGGAGGGGGTCCGCCATTTCTCCGACATCACTAAGGTGAAACTCTACCTTACGGCCGCCGATTTGAACTGGGGCATCCTGTATCTCTGGGGGGAGAAGCCCGAGGGGGAGATAGTGGATGCCGTGATGGCCAGCGCTGCTCACCCCGCCTTTTTCCCGCCTCTGCTACTGGCCGGTCATCAGTTGGTCGATGGGGCTGTGATCGCCAATGTGCCCATCTCCATCGCTGCGGCGAAGGGGGCCACCGAGGTCTACGCCATCAATGTGGGCTACGCTGGGCAACAGATGCCACGCAGTAGGGGGGTTTTCAACATCGTCAACAGGGCTATCTCCACTATGATGTATCAGCAACTCCTCGACGACTTGGTGGAGTGCGCGGGCAAGGTAATCCTGCATCATGTGGTCTTCGAGGCCTTCGCTGGCCTCCCTGTATGGGATTTGAGCAAGAGCGGAGAGATGATAGAGGAGGGGCGAAGAGTGATGCGGGA
>JBHIDN010000147.1:0-4624 GCA_046760125.1 Anaerolineae bacterium | reverse complement strand
CCTCATCGGGGATGATGCCACCGGCCAAGACGGGGATGTCGCCCAATCCCTTCTCCCGGAGAAGTTTCAATATGCGGGGGAAGAGGGTTATATGGGCCCCCGAAAGGATGCTTAAGCCCACCAGATCCACATCCTCTTGCAGTGCCGCTTCGGCGATCATCTCCGGTGTCTGCCTCAATCCGGTATAGATCACCTCGAAACCCGCGTCACGGAGGGCTCGAGCCACCACCTTAGCCCCTCGATCGTGGCCATCCAAGCCCGGCTTGGCGATGAGGATCCTCATTTTCCGTTCCGCCATGTCGCCTCCAGTGAAATGATTATACAACAAATCGCTGCCGGTGAGAAGATGTCACCTTTGACAGCGGGGACAAAAATAGGTGCCTCGGCCACCGAGAACTATCCGTTCGATAGTAGCCCCGCAGCGAGAGCAGGGGCCGCCAGTTCGCTGGAAAACCTGGAGCCTCTCCTGATGTCTGCCCTTCTCCTCATTCGGTCTCCGGTAAGCCTCCAGAGTCGTGCCTCCGTTCTTGAGCCCCTCTTTCAAAACCAGCCGAATAGCCCTACATAGCCGCTTTACCTCCTCAGGCTTTAGGGTATCGGCTCGACGCCGGGGGTGGAGCCCGGCCACGAAGAGCGCTTCATCGGCATAGATGTTACCCAGACCGGCGAGGAACCGCTGATTCAAAAGGAGAGGCTTGAGCGCCCCGCGGCGGTTGGCCAGGAGGTGGGCGAATAGTTGGGGGGTGAACTCCGCCTCCAGAGGTTCAGGGCCCAGCCGCCCCACCACCTCCTGTGTGTCCTTCACTAGATACAGGCGTCCGAACTTCCGCATATTCACGAAGAGAAGGCTGCGTCCGTCTTCCAAGTGAAAGACGGCGCGGGTATGCTTATCCCTCTCCACTCGATTGACCAGAAGACGGCCCGTCATAGCCAGGTGAACGATGAGGTTCCAACCTCCCGAGAGGACGAAGATGAGATATTTCCCTCGGCGACCCAAGCGCAAGATCGTCCGCCCGGTGATGAGATCTTTGAACTCTTGGACTGAGGGGCGGGCGATACTCCCCGGCCAGTAGATCTCCACCCCCACGATGGTAGCCCCCAAGATCAGGGGCTCCAAGTCGCGCCGGATGGTCTCTACCTCTGGCAGTTCAGGCAAACTCCCCTCCCAGATGCAAAAGGATGCAAAAAGCATATCCCATAAAGAGCGTCCTGTCAAAAACGGCCTTTAAGATGTTGAGTAGGGATCGCACTGCCGGTTCCAGCCAACTGGCGAGTCATCCTCTAACCTTAAAACTTGCGAGATCCAGAGGGGTTCCTATTCACCTCTGAGGGCTTTAGTGCTATAATGACCCTTGGGTAACTCCACGGTAGGAGTTTCAGTTTGTCAGAGTTCGTACACCTCCATGTTCATAGCGAATATTCGCTCCTCGATGGCCTAGCACGGGTCGATGACCTGGTCTCTCGGGCCAAGGCTTTGGGGATGAGGGCCTTAGCCCTCACCGACCATGGTGCCATGTACGCCATCCTCCCCTTCTACGAGGCAGCACAGGCCCAAGGCGTAAAGCCGATCTTGGGCTGCGAGATCTATATCGCTTTGGGCTCCCTGAAGGAGCGAAGGGGCAAGGCAGAGGCCAAGCCCTATCATCTCATCCTTTTAGCGGAGAACGAAAAGGGGTACAAGAACCTTACCACTTTGGTCACCAAAGCCCATCTGGAAGGGTTTTATTACAAACCTCGCGTGGACAAAGAACTCTTGGCTCGATACGCCGAAGGTTTGATCGCCCTCTCGGCCTGTGGCTCGGGAGAGATACCGCGGCTCATCTCCCAGGGGAACCTAGAGGGGGCCCGCGAGGCTGCTCTCTGGTACAAGGAGGCCTTCGGAGGGGAGAATTTCTACCTCGAACTCCAAGACCACGACTTGCCGGAGATGGAGACCATCAACAAGGGGCTGGTAGCCTTGGGGAAGGAACTGTCGATCCCCCTGGTGGCCACCAACGATGTCCACTATGTAAACCCCGAGGATGCCAAGGCCCATGAACTCCTCCTTTGCATCCAGACCAACACTACAATCAACGACCCCAACCGGATGAGGATGGAAGGGAGCGGCTTCCACCTGAGGAACCCAGAGGAGATGGCTGCTCTCTTCGCCGAGGTCCCTGAGGCTATAGCCCACACTTTAGAGATCGCCCAGCGGTGTGAGGTGACCTTCGAATTCGGCAGGCTTCGTTTGCCAGCCTACCGAGTTCCCGAGGGTTTCACCGCCGACAGTTATCTGACTCATCTAGCAGAAAAAGGGATCCGGAAACGGTACTCGGAGATCACCCCTCAGATCCAAGAACGGCTAAAGCACGAACTTTCCCTCATTCAAAAGATGGGCTTTGCCACCTATTTCCTCATCGTTTCAGATATTGTCCAGTTCGCCAAAGGACGAGGCATCTTGGTAGGGCCAGGACGAGGCTCAGCGGCGGGCAGCATCGTCTCCTACGCTCTAGAGATCACCGATCTGGATCCCCTGAGTCATGGCCTCATCTTTGAGCGGTTCCTGAACCCTGGCCGTCTCTCCATGCCGGATATCGACATGGACTTTCCTGAGGACCGCCGAGGGGAGGTGATCGACTACGTAGTGCATAAGTATGGCACGGATCATGTGGCTCAGATCATCACTTTCGGGACTATGGCCGCCCGGGCGGCCATCCGGGATGCGGGGCGAGCCCTCGATCTCCCACCTGGCGATGTGGACCGGGTGGCCAAACTGATCCCCTTCGGAGCGACTATCGGTGAGGCTCTGAAGATCTCACCAGAACTGCGAGAACTATGCGAGACCCGATCTTATATCAGGGAACTTATCGAAGCCGCCCAGAGCCTGGAGGGGGTTGCTCGCCACGCTTCCACCCATGCGGCAGGGGTGGTGATCACCGATGAGCCGCTCACCGAGTATGTCCCCCTTCAGAAGGCCATCCGGGGCGAAGGAGTGATCACCCAATACGCCATGAACGACCTCTTACAGATTGGTCTCCTAAAGATGGACTTCCTGGGCCTCTCCACCCTGACCGTTATCAGGCGGGCCACGGAACTGGTAAAGGAGACGCGAGGCATCGAACTCACCCCGGAGGGTTTGAACCTTGACGATCCAGCCATCTATGAACTCCTCTCGGTCGGGGATGTGGTAGGCGTCTTCCAAGTGGAGAGTGCGGGGATGCGCAGGGTCCTAAAGGAACTCCGTCCCACCTGCTTCGGCGATGTGATGGCCACCATCGCCCTCTATCGTCCGGGGCCTATGAAATATATCGGCGACTTCATCAGAAGGAAGCAGGGCTTGACACCCATCACCTACCTCTTGCCCGATCTTGAGCCCATCCTAAGGGACACCTACGGGATAATCGTTTACCAAGATCAGGTGATCCAGATTGCCATGCAGCTGGCGGGCTTCACCCCCAGCGAAGCGGATCTTTTGCGGGAGGCGATAGGGAAAAAGAAGGCCCAGAAATTGAAGCGACAGCGTCGGAAGTTCATCGAGGGAGCCGTATCTCGGGGCATCAGGGAGGATAAGGCTAACGAGATCTTTGATATGTTGGAGTACTTCGGCCGTTACGGGTTCAACAAGGCCCATGCCGCGGCCTACGCGGTGATCACCTGTCAGACCGCCTACCTGAAAGCCAAATACCCAGTGGAGTATATGACCGCTCTTCTCTCTGTAGAGAAGGGGGATACCGATAAGGTGGCCGCTGGCGTGAATGAGTGCCGGCGCTTGGGGATCGAAGTGCTCCCCCCTAACGTCAACTACAGTTCCTGGGATTTCACCGTCGAGGGAGGAGCGGTCCGTTTCGGCTTGGGGGCTATCAAGAACGTGGGGCAGGGGCCGGTGAGCGCTATCCTCGAGGCTCGCCAGGGGCAGATTTTCAAGAACGCCGAGGATTTTGCCCGCCGGGTGGACCTCCGACAGGTGAACCGCCGGGCCTTAGAGTGCCTTATCCGGTGTGGAGCCCTCGACGATCTAGGAGCCCGGGGACAACTTTTGGGGAGCATCGGTCAGATGATGGCCCTAAGCGCTAAGGCCCACCGCGCTCAGGAAGTGGGCCAAATGAGCCTCTTCCGGGATAGTGGTCAGAACTTCCTCGTCCTCCCTGACCTTTCGGAGACCCCCCATAAACAGAAACTAGCTTGGGAGAGGGAACTGTTGGGGGTCTATATCTCTGAACACCCTCTCCAAAGGATCGCTCAGGATTTGGAAGGGTCGGAGATCACATTATGCGGGGAGATCGAGGAGTCGATGGAGGGGCAGAGGGTGACCACGGTGGGGATGGTCTCCCAAGTGCGGCGCATCGTCACTAAGAAAGGCGACCCCATGGCTTTCGCCCGTCTGGAAGATTTAAGGGGCGAGATCGAGGTCATCGTCTTCCCCGGTGTCTACGAGGAGACAAAATATCTCTGGGTGCCCGATAAAATCCTGGTAGTGGAGGGGAGGGTGCAAGCGAACGATGAGGAGGAAGCGAAACTGATATGCCACTCGGCGGCCGAGTATCAGAGGGGGTATGAGAAAGAGGAGCCTTCTCCCCAAAAGGAGCCTACCATCTACCACCTCCATATCACTTTTCCTCGTAGCGACGATCAGGAGGCGGATATA
>JBHIDN010000146.1:0-4639 GCA_046760125.1 Anaerolineae bacterium | reverse complement strand
CTCGATCCGATCATCGACTACTCTAATAGAGAGGCGCACCGTGTCGCCATCTTGAAGGTTGCGTGCCATCCCCACGCCGTCAGCCTCCTCTACCTCTCCCACGTTGCGGGGGTTCAGAAAATGATCCATAACTATGGGGCTATATTCCATCCCGTTTATCCCCTTATGCGCGATTTGGGCCTTCTCACCAGGGCAACAAACCTTCGCTGATTAAAACGGCGCTGGGAGAGAAATAGATCTCTCTCATCTCCTCACCGGATCGGCTGCTGCCCTCAGTTCAGAGATAAGTTCCTCGTGGATGCGGCCGTTGGTGGCTACGATGTCCTTCTTGAAAGGGCTCCACAGCCCACCTTTAAGGTCGGTCACCACCCCTCCCGCCTCCTCCACCAGAAGCCCGCCTGCCGCCCAGTCCCAAGGGCTGAGGTGCATCTCCCAGTAGCCGTCCAGTCGTCCTGCCGCCACGTAGGCCAGGTCCAAGGCCGCGGAACCTCCCCGCCTTATCCCTTGCACCCGGGTGACCAGCCGACTGAACTCCGGTACGTTGTTGTCGGGGATAGCGGCCCGTTGGTAGGGAAAACCAGTAGCCAGAAGGGAAAAGATAAGTCTATGGGTGGTGGAGACCCTGACCCTTTTATCATTGAGGGTGGCCCCTTCGCCCTTCTGAGCGTAGAAGAACTCATCCCGCAAGGGGTCGTAAACCATCCCCAGGGTTATCTCCCCTCTCTCCTTCAGAGCCATCGATATGGCGAAGGCAGGGTAGCCGTGGAAGTAGTTAATGGTGCCATCCAGAGGGTCGATGAGCCAGGTAAACTCGCTCTCCCCCTCCACGCGCGGCGCCTCCTCGGAGAGGATGCTGTGATCTGGATACCTCTCCCGGATAGCCCCCACGATGAGACGCTGGGAGGCCAGATCGGCCTCGGTTACCAGATCTATCTCTCCCTTCCTAGCCGCCTCCTTCACCCGGCCGAAGTTAGCCAAGAGGACCTCTCCCGCCTCTTTAGCCAAGAGGTTCAAGAACCCTTTCCTATCCCTCACCCTAAATAACCCTTCCCAGGCGGGTGCCAGATATCGGCGGTGACCGTCCTCTCCAAGGCGAACTGTCCGTGTTCGACATTGGAGGGGATAAGATAACCATCCCCCTTCTCCACAAGGTGGGGACACCAGCGATAGGGAACATCTCCACCGGCTTCACATCACTCCTCAGAAATATCATCCTACCCTCCGCTTAAAAGGGAGGATGAGGGGCACTTGGTGACGGTAATCCTCGTACTCCTCCCCAAATCGGCGCCACAAGCCAGGCTCTTCGAAGAACTTGAAGTGTAAAAGGAGAAGGACGACTAGTATGAGCGGCAAGAAGAGGGTTGCAGAGACCGAGCCCAAGATGATGCCCCACCCCACCAAGAGAAGGAGAAGCCCAAAGAGCATGGGGTTCCGTGTATAACTGTAGGGGCCAACGATGACCAGTCTTTTGGTCCTCGGAGCCAGGGGAAAGCCGAACACCTCTTGGGGATGCCCTCGGCCGATGGTGAGAAGGCTGTACCAAGACCAGACCATCCAGAATAAGCCACAGAGGATCACCAAAGTTCCGAAAACGATGCTCACCACCCCGTGCCGGAGGGGCTCAAATCCAAAGAGGCGATCTAGCCAAAGGCCTACCCCTGTCTCCAGAGCAGGGAAAAGGACGGCGAAAAGGAAAATGGAAAAGAGATAAGCGGAAACCAGACGCAAGGTTCGCACCCTAGATCCTTCACTTTCACTCCCACTTGATTACCGTATCCTTTAGATCCCGGCCGACTTGCCACCCAAGGGTCTAGCCTAGTTCCAGGGGTACAAGAAGCCATCGACAGAAAAGTGCTAGAGGGCCTTTCTCAGGGAGAAGACTAGGACCGACCAGCGAAACGGAGCCGTCGGCTCACAAGGATCAGAATAGCCAGGAAACTACCCACCAGAACCCCCCCTAAGGGGCCCCACCCTGTCTCTGGCACCCCCTCCTCTGTCGGTGTAGGGGTAGGGGTCACCGCTGAGGTAGGAGAAGGGGTAACCACCCGAGTGGGGGTGGGGACGGAAGTCGGCGTTCTAGTGGGCGTGGCGGTCGGCGCTTTAGTGGGCGTAGCAGTCGGTGTAAGTTCGGCCACCACCGTAGGGGTAGCCGGGCCCCGCAACTTAGTGAAAACGATAAGGCCTCCGATGCCTAAAAGACCCAGGATCAAAAGACCCACCAAGCCTAGGGCGATCATGGTGAAGATCCTGTTTTGGCCGAAGCCTGCCCAATCCCTCATCTCCTCCCTCCTTTCAGGTCAGCCAGGAGCCTGTCAAAGAACCCATCTGGCACCATCGGCTAGGTCGACTTGCGGAAGCCGGGGAACTTCTTTGCACATAAGAATCTCCCTTCAAAAGCCAACACCACCGAGCCAGCTTTGACTTTCTCCGGAGCTCTAGAGTCGAGAGCGGGTTTCAAATCTCCTAGATCTGAGCCTCAGATCTGGCAGGTTGGAAACCTGCTTTTGTCTCTCTCAAAGGAGCCTGGCTTTTGCGCCAGGCCGCCCATCATAGGTCTGGGCGAACTGCTCCAAAACGTCTCTTTCAATCAGCCACTTATTGGCAAACTTATATCCCGGAAGCCTACCCTGGCGGATCAGCCGCCGGACTGATTCAGGGTGGATGTTGAGCCTCCGACTCGCTTCTAAGATATCCACATACCTGTCAAACGGCCTGTCCATGCGCCGCCTCGGATTTATTGAGATGTGGAGCACTACAACAATTATAGAGTAGTTTTTGAGGGGTGTCAAGCGGAGACCATTCAGGGGCGATCTGAGGATCGCGTGGTGGACTGGGCAAGGCCCGTTCCCCGGTCCAGGATCTGACCGTCCTTGGCGCCGATCCCTGAGAGCATCTGAGTAACGAGGATATCTATAGGCTAGAGCCCTCCAAGAGTTCCAGGTTCGCTAAGGGAACGAATACCCTCTCCCCTTCTTCCAGATCCACCTCTACCCCCTCGACTTCAACGCCCCATTCGACCTTCCTCCTCTGAGGAGGAAGACTCGCCACATAGCCCACCTTACCCAGATAGGGTTCCCGAACCAAACGCACTAACGTTCCCTCTTTCAAGATGGGACCCTCCCCCCTAGGAGCCTCCTCGCCTCGGAGGAAGGGGATGATCACCTGAGGGCGAAGAAGCCTCACCCCATAGGGGATAGCGCTGACCATGCTGGCCTCGCGGCCAGCATGTTGTTGAAATAGAGAGAGGAAGGGCCGGGAGATCGGGACCTCGCCGAACCCCTCCATTATCAGCACTGGAAAAGAGAGCGAAGAAACAAACCCTACAAGCGAAGAGGGAAGGCTACCCAGAATCACCCCCCGGACGCCTATCTCCTCGGCTTTCTCCAACCCCTCCTTCGTGGCCCAACCCTCCGCTATCACTATCGCACCATGGTACCCCATATCGATCGCTTCGGGAACCAACCTTCCCTCTGGCGCCTCGCCTGACATCTTCAAGACACCGAAGGCATCTCCGCCGATGGCCCAGGCCCCTTCCATAATCGCACCAGAGGTCTCGATCGCTACCCCGCGCCTGGAGAATACCTGGGTCACCACACCTTTGAGATAGGCTCTCAGTTCATAGGTGGACGGGGAGACCTCTAGGAGCAGACGCCCATGAGCCTCGTTCACTATTCTCCCCTCCGCTGGAGCACGATATAGGCGACGGAAAGGCCATCTCCCCACCACTGCTATCACCTCGCCCTCCTCCACCCTCTCTCCAGGCCCTTTGAGGAGATACTTCTGAAGATCCTCCTCCGCTATGGAGAGCCGCTGGGCTAAGTGGAGGATGCGAATCCGGTTCGGTATATGGGCTCGGCCCACCACATCCATAGGTTCCACCCTCTGACCCGGCTCCACCAGAACCTCCCCGGGGAAAGGCAGAAGCCGTTCCAGGCTCATGTGGCCGTAGGGTACCACCTTAAACGCAGAGGGGTAATAGGTTCTCATCGATTAGAACCCTACCTCCCACATCCACTTCTGCATCTTTTCCTGCCGTGCGGCCTTCTCCTCGGGGAAGGAGAGAGGTCGCCCTCGAGCGTCGATGATGACGCCCACCGCTCCACCTTCTACCTCGGTGGTGGCTCCTCTCCCTTTCCTCCCCAAACCTACGTCGAAACTCTGGGTAGGGCGGAGCTCCAAAGTCGCTCTCTGACCGAAAGGCAAAGGTATCACCTCCAAAGAGCCATAGGATACCTCACCCTCGATGGCTCCCCCCTCCGAGTAGACCACCTTGAATCGAAGGGCTACTTCCCCTTCCTGGGCTACACCCAAGGGCGCGATAACCGTCCCCAAGGTGAGAAGAGTGTCCTGCGCTAGTACCTGTGCCGCTGCCAAAGGCTCCGCCATAGCCAGAGCCCCCAATTGAGGCAAGAGAGAGAACTCATCAAGGGCCAGATTGCAGATGCCCGTGGGCTGCAATCCGTCCAGAAGGATGAGAGCCGCCTGCCTGGGGTCAGGGAGATGGGAAAGGAGACCTCCCGTGCCCACGATCAGATCCACCGGGGCTAAGGCTCTTTCACCAGCCCGCTCCAAAGCCCATCTCATAAGCTCCCGAGCCACCGCTTGCTCCAGAAGGAGGTCTTCCCTGCTTTGGGGGAAG
>JBHIDN010000145.1:0-4647 GCA_046760125.1 Anaerolineae bacterium | reverse complement strand
TGTCGAAGAAGGGCTTATCTCGCAGCGGCCTCTACCGTCTCCTGCGCCCTTACTCCAGCCAGGCCATCTTCCTCCTCTGGCTGACAACGAAGAGGCTCCAGAAGAGGCTGGAACTCTATCACAAGAAACTTGCTTGTGTGGAGCCTCTCCTCAAAGGCCAAGACCTGAAGAGGTTGGGAGTCCCTCCCGGCCCTATCTATGGCCAGATACTGGAGGCGTTGCGGGATGCGCGATTGGACGGGAAAGTGAGGAGCAGGAAGGGAGAAGAGAGGCTGGTGAGGGAGTTTCTAGCGGCCAAGCGATGAAGAACGATGCCCGCGTCTTGAGAGGCGAGCCTCAAATCGGCTCGCCTTCTCGTTTGCACTCGGCCTTGTTCAACTGCTCGGTTGCCTCCTCCCTGATCTCCTGGAACCCCTCTTCCAGGTAGGGGAAGGCCAATAGGACGCAGGCTAATCCAAAGAGACCTCCGGTGACCGTCCTCAGCCACCAGTTGCTGAGGCGCAGCCCCAGGATCTGGGTGCCGCCATCGATAGCCATGGGGGTGATGAGGAGGATAAAAGCCCAGATGGGGAGAGGTCTCACTCTACCTCGCACCAGAGAATAGGCCACTCCCGCTAAGAGGATAGAGGCGTAGATGGCCACATCTCGCTGACATAGAGCCATCTGGTGCCCAGCGATGAAGAAGGAACGTGAAGGCATCTGGTGGCAGACGAACCGATAAGCGAAGTAGATGGCGTTCGGGAACCTCGTTTGCCCCTGAGCCATGAGCAGGGGAGCCAGCACGGGAAGGCCAATGTAGAGTCCCACAGCAGAGTTGAGCAGAAGCAACCAATGGTTGGCTATCCCCAGGATGAGCCGGTTGAGGAGAAGAACGAGATCTCGCCCCCTCATTTGAGTCGCCGTCATCCCGCTGGGCAGGGCTTTACCCGCCGGGTCCCCCAAGGCCTGACGAAGTTGGCTCTCGGTGATCTTGGAGTGAAAGATCCTGCCACCCTCAAGAGCCACTACGGGGATGAGCGAGCCGTATATCTTTTGCAGTCCCTTGTCGCTTTCGATATCCACCTCGGCGATAGCCAAGTCGTACTCTCTCTGGAGTCCCAGTAGCAGTTCCTTCGCCTCTTCACAGAGGTGACACCCCTTCTTGGTGTAGAGGGTTACCCGGCGGGACAACCTCACTCCTCCAGAACGTACTCGAAGGTGATGAAAGCCACCACTAAGAAAATAGCGTCAAAACTGATGAGCAAATTAAGCCAACCGCTTGCCTCCCTCAAAGAGCCCCCAGCGAAGACGACCCCCGTGGCTTTCACCGCGGCGATGATCACCGGCACTATCACCGGAAAAAGGAGGAGGGGCAACATAACCTCTCTAGTCCTGGTGTTGACAGATATGGCGGCAAAGAGGGTCCCCACCCCGGCGAACCCTACGGTGCCCAGAAGGAGAATAGGGAGCAACTCCCAAGGCAAGGGAAGGTTAGATAGAGCGAGGAAGAGGGGCAAAGCGATGGCCTCCATTAACAAGATGAAGATGATATTACCCATCATCTTAGCCAGATAGATGGCCCCCCTATCCACGGGACAGAGCATCAACCCCTCCAGGCAGCCTTTATCCTTCTCTAAGACAAAGGAGCGGTTCAAACCCAGCACCCCAGCGAAGGTGAAAGCCACCCAAAGGACCCCAGGGGCTATCGCTTCCGGCTCTAGCCGCTGCAACTCGAAGGCGAAGTTGAAGATGACGATCACCAAGAAGGCGAAGACGAACATAGAGGTGAGGATATCCTTGGTGCGAAGTTCGGCGCGCAGATCCTTCCAGAGTATGGTCCCCACCTTGGCTAGGAAACCCATAGTTCGTCCCCCACGGTGCGGCGGTAAACCTGGCGGAGGGTGTCCAGATCCAAGGAGCCCCTATCCGCCTCGTACTTGATCTCCCCTCTCACCAAGATGGCCACCCGATGGCAGTTCTCCAAACCCCGTTCCAGGTTGTGGGTAGCCATGATGGTGCTCTTCTGGCCACCGGCCAACTCTTGCAAGATCCCCCGCAGCGTCTCCATCGCGCTCTGATCCAGGCCCGTGTAGGGCTCATCGAGGAGCATCACCGAGGGGTCATGGAGGAAAGCCCGGGCTAGGGCTAGCCGCTGCTGCATACCCCGAGAGAAGGTGCGAACCGGGTCATGAAGGCGGCGCTCTAAACCGACCCCCCTTATAACCTCTTGGATCCTCTTCCCCAGGTCAGGGACGTCGTACATCCGGCCATAGAAACGGAGGTTCTCGAAGGCGGTAAGATCATCGTAGAGGAGAGTCTGGTGGGAGAGAAAACCGATCTCCCGCCGCAGGGCCACGCCCCCCTCGCGGAGATCCCAGGAGCCCAGGCGTACCTTACCCGAAGAAGGTTTGGTCAGAGTAGCCAAAATGCGGATCAGTGTCGTCTTGCCCGCCCCATTGGGCCCTAGGATGGTGAGGAACTCCCCCCTCTTCAAACGGAGATTTACGCCCCGCAGAGCATGATTGTGACCGAAAGACTTACTCAAATCCTCGACGGTAAGCACCCACTCATCGGTCTGGGTATCGGACATGGACTAATACCTCGATTTGCCAAAGAAACTATCCTAGATCCTCCAACTCCTTCTCCACCCGCTCCAGATAGTCAGAAGGAAGGGGCTCCCCTCTCGGCTCCTCCCTCCTTATCATCCAGCCCCGTAGGAGATAGGACAACCAGACCGCGCCCACGGCTAGAACCAAAAAAGGCAACACCCAAGCGGTCAGGTTGAAGCCCCTCTTAGGAGGAGCGTTAAGTACCTCCTCGCCGTACCGCTCCACAAAGTAATCGAGTATCTCTTCCCTCGTCTCCCCCTGGGCTAGTTTTTCTCGGATGAGGGCCCGCATCTGCTCGCATACTTCTAAAGGACAATCGGCCAGCGTCAAACCCTCACACAATGGACAGTTAAGGTCTCGGGCTATCTCCATCGCCTCCTCGTCCAAAGACTGTCCTTCTACGGAAAAGGCGAGAAGAAGCCCCAGCAGTAGTAAGCATATCGTGCCCCATCTCACGCGTTTCATCCCACACCCCCTCTAAAACGAAGCCACCACAGCAAGGTGGCGATGGCTAAGAGCAGAGGGAACTATCTTACTCCTCGCTGGTCGCCTCATACTTTGAGGGGCACTGGAGCAAGATCGTATCAGCCTGGAAGATGCCTTCCGCGGTGTATTCGCCCTCCAAAGTCACCCCCGGGGCAGTCTCGAAAGTATCGGGAACCACACCCTGATAAACGACGGGGAGGCTATCACCATCCTCCTCCAGGGTGAAGGTCAAGGTGAGTGCCTCCTCATCCCTCTGCATCGACTCCCAATTCACCACCCCCCCAACCCGCACCCGCTTCCCCACCATGCTAGGATCGCCTTTCAGTTCGGCGATGGATAGCCGATAGACCATGGAACTTCCAGCGGCGGTGAAGATGAGGTAGGCTAAGGCGAAAACGACGATGAGTCCTCCCACGAGGAACTTCCACGTTCGGGGTGTAAACCACTCTCTAGTCACTCTCTCCACCCTCCCTTCAAAAGAACCTCGATAAGTATACCTAAAGGGGTGAGAAAAGGCAAAAAAGAGACCTTGCACTCGTCATGGGCATATCTCACACCCTGCCTAACCCCTTCTCTTGCGCCACTCTAAGATGCTCTTGGTATGCCCCCGTTCATGTTGGTACTGGACTCTGACCTGTTCCTCCACCGTCGTCTCCCAGCCCCAGGGAGAGATAGCCTTTCGGCTTAGTTGTTCCTCCCTGAGCCTTTCCACCATCTCTTTGAACTTCTCATGCTCTGCGGTCAACTCCTCCAAGAGATCGCTCAAGGGAAGGCCACGCCTCTTCTCCACCTCTCGAGCGTTCCACTCCCGCCACTCATCACTAGGGTCGATCTGGTAATCGAAGCGAGGAGCATCCTCTTCGGCTATCTTTTGGGCCACCAGCCGAGCCTCCCGTTCCCAGGCAGCGATATGTCCAAGCAGATCTTTCGCCGACCACCCTCCCTTCACTCCAGGCAGGGTCATCTCTCCCTCTTCCAACCCCTCGATAGCCCGGAGCAGATTCGCCTGCTCCTCGGCCAACCTGTCTAAGAGTTCGTTCTTCCTCATCCCACCTCCTGATGGAAGCCGGATACTTTGCCCAGGACAATCCCTCCAGATTCGCTCATGCCTCCTCACTTGGCCGCTTGCTGAGATAGAAGATCTCTCTAGCCAGCAGATACCCCTCTTTCTGAAAGAGATTCAAGGACGGCTCATTCTCCGCCTCGATGAGAGCGGCTATAACTTCGACGCCCTGATCATGTAACTCCTCCTCAGCGGCGGCTATGAGGCGCGCCCCTAACCCCTGCCGTCGGTACACTGGGTCCACCGCCAGCCGGTTTATCCACCCTTTCCGCCCATCATGGGAGACCATGACCACGCCGATCAGTCGCCCCTCCTTTTCCGCTCCCAAGAGAGTCACCCGCCCTTGCCTTAACTGACGCCTGAGAGCCTCTCGGGAGTCCCGCCCTCGAGGCTTGAACTTCAAGCCGGCCCGTTGCCAAAGGGTAACAAGGGCCTTGTAATCCTCTATGGCCAGGGAACGAATGCCGATCTTTATGGTTCGCCTCCTCCAAACTGCGCTCACACTCTAGG
>JBHIDN010000144.1:0-4649 GCA_046760125.1 Anaerolineae bacterium | reverse complement strand
TGGGAGTTCGTCACCCAGGACCTGAGCCTTTCCCCAGATCGCCTCTGGATAACCATCTATCTAGATGATGATGAGGCCCAGGACCTGTGGATGAAGGTCGGGGTGCCAGAGGCGCGCATCCTCCGTTTCGGAAAGAGCGAGAACTGGTGGGGGCCAGCGGGAGAGACCGGCCCCTGCGGCCCTGACTCCGAGATATTCTACGACCGAGGGGAGAAGCATGGCTGCGGCCGTCCCGATTGTGCCCCTAATTGCCCCTATTGCGATCGCTACTTGGAACTCTGGAACCTGGTCTTCATGCAGTACCATCAAGATGAGACTGGGGAACTTACGCCCTTGCCCGAGCAGAATATCGACACGGGGATGGGGTTGGAGCGGACGGCAGTGGTGATGCAAGAGGCCTCCTCCATCTATGAGACCGACCTTTTTTACCCTCTGGTTAAGCGGGCAGCAGAACTCGTGGGGGTCGAATACGGTTCCCACGGGGCGAGTGACCGCTCCTTGCGCATCATCGCCGAGCATGGCCGGGCGGCCACTTTTCTTATAACCGATGGTGTGATGCCCGCCAACGAGGGGCGGGGGTATGTTTTGAGAAGGATCCTGCGCAAGGCGATCTATCATGGCCGTCACCTGGGCCGGGAGGAGCCGTTCCTGGGGGAGATCGCGAGGGTGGTAGGCGACCTCATGGGAGAGGCGTATCCCGAACTCATAGATAGAGCAGAGTTCGTAGTCCAAGTGATGACCGTCGAGGAGGAGAGGTTCCAACAGACTCTGGATACAGGTACCCATCTTCTCGTCGCCCTCCTGGAGGATCCAGAGGTGATCGAAAGGGGGGTCATCTCCGGCCAGGATGTCTTCCGCCTCTACGATACCTATGGATTGCCCCCCGATTTCACCCGGGAGATAGCCAAGGAGCGGGGCATTGACATCGACGAGGAGGGGTTTGAGGAGGCTATGGCTGCCCAGCAGGAGAGAGCACGGGCCGCACGACGGGCTGTTTCCTATTCAGAATTGCCCGCCGTAATTCGCGGTCCTGATGTGGATGAAACTGAGTTTGTAGGGTATGAGAAGTTGGAGTGTGAGGCAAGAATTGTTAGCCTGGCTAGAATGCCGGAAGGTACTGCTCCTGTAGGGCAGTGGGTTCATCCTGACGAATCGGTAGACAAAGGGGAGCAGGTCCAAGTTCTGCTAGACATAACTCCGTTCTATGCCGAAGCAGGTGGTCAAGTGGCGGACACAGGTATCCTAGTTGGCCCAAGGGGCCGGATACGAGTGACGGATACTCAAAGTCCAAGGCCTGGCTATGTTGTTCATTACGGCATTGTTGAAGAGGGGACGCTGAAGAAGGGTGACAGGGTGAGAGCGCAGGTGGACAAAGAACGGCGCTTAGATATCGCCCGCAACCATACGGCCACCCATCTTTTGCATAAGGCTTTGCGGGAGGTTTTAGGAGGACATGCGCGCCAGTCCGGCTCCCTTGTCGCTCCCGATAGGCTCCGTTTCGACTTCACCCATATGGCCGCTTTGACCCCCGAGGAGTTGGGGGAGATCGAGCGGCGGGTCAACGCCAGGATCAGAGAGAACCTACCGGTCACCGCCCAGGTGATGGATTATGATAGGGCGATAGCCGCCGGGGCGGTGGCTATCTTCGGGGAGAAGTACGGCGACCGGGTGCGGATGGTGAGCATCGACGACTACACTAAAGAACTATGCGGAGGGACCCATCTTAGGGCTACCGGCGAGATAGGCCTCTTCCATATCGTTGGCGAGGAGAGCATAGGCGCTGGCCTGCGGCGGATCGAGGCCCTCACCGGCCGTGGAGCCGAGCGGTATATGCAAGAAGCGCTGACCACATTAGCCCAAGTGGCTGACAGATTGCAGGTGCCACCTGTGGAGGTGGGGGATAAAGTGGCTTCCCTTCAGGAGTCGTTGAAGGAAAAAGAGCGGGAAGTAGCGCGCCTCAGGCGGGAGAAGGCGAGAAGCGAGGTCGATTCCCTTCTAGAGAAAGTGACAGAGGTAGAAGGGGTCAAACTGTTGGCTGCACAGGTGCGAGCGGATGACATCGAATCCTTGCGGGAGATGACCGATTGGGTAAGGGATCGCCTCGGTTCTGTGGTCGTAGTTCTGGGAGCCGTTCTAGATGGCAAGCCCGGTTTTGTGGCCGCCGTGACGCCAGACTTGGTGGAGAGGGGTTTGAGAGCCGACTGGTTGGTGAAGGAGGTAGCCAACTTAGTGGGTGGTGGAGGAGGGGGACGTGCTACCCTGGCTCAGGCTGGCGGGCGAGATGCCAGCAAACTTCAAGAGGCGCTGGCCGCGGTAGAAGGGTTTCTAGCCGACAGGCTGTAAGAATAGGGAAGGGTAAGGCCTGGGAACTGTAGTTCATGGAGGCAGGGGTTGACGTCGTGGGATACCGACGTCTTTCAAAGAGATGGGTCTATCTACACCTCGGATTGATGTCACAGCACAGCAAGTGATCTATCTCGAAGCCGATGATGACTTTGCCACCATACGTCATCGTCTATCCGCTGCTCAGGCAGGGAAAGTGATCCTGGTAGTACCTCCTAACTGCCGGGGGCTCAAAAAGAGGATAGATCTCAGGCTTTTGGAGCGGCTGATAGATGACTCCCCCCTAAGGGTGGCTTTGGTTACCCGGGATCGAACCCTAGGAACATTGGCTCGAGAACTGGGTTTTCCCACCTTCCCCTCGGTGGAGAAAGCCCAAAGGAGCCGTTGGCCCCCTCGCCGCTCTGGCCTGAAGAGGCTCCTTCCCGAGAAAGGCCGCCGTCCTCCAGCGCGACCCACCAAAGTAGCCATGCAGAGAGGGGAAGCCGTTCTATTCTTCGGCCTCCTGGGAGGTGTCTTCCTCATCCTTTTGGCTGGCTTCTGGCTTCTGGTCCCTAGCGCCACCGTTACTCTCAAACCCTTAACCTACCCTCTGGAGGAGACGCTGACGGTGCGAGCGGACCCGCATCTAGAGGAGATAGATTTCCTAAACTTGGTCTTGCCCGCGACCATCAAGGAGGTGGAGATTACGGGCCGGGAACAGATCGCTTGCACCGCCAAGAAGGATGTCCCCGATGGCTATGCCCAGGGGGAGGTGATCTTCATCAATAAGACAAGCGAAGCCACCATCGTTATCTCCGGCACCGTCGTCAGCACTAGCGCGGGTACAAGCGTTAGGTTCCATACTTTAGAGGATGTCACCTTGCCGCCTGCGGCGGGGGGACAGGCCCGGGTGATGGTAGAGGCTTTGGAGCCTGGGCCCAGCGGCAACGTCGCCGCCTGGACCATTAACCGGGTGGAGGGGACGATAGCCTTGCAGGTGAACGTGATCAACGACTCCCCCACCCAGGGTGGTACCATGAAGCAGGTCTCCTACGTGACCAACGAGGACAAAGAGCAGGTGAAAGATATGTTGATGCGGCGGCTCAGGCAGGAAGGGTACAATACACTGGTCTCCCGACTGGAGGGAGCCTACCTACCGCCCGAATCGGTGGAGTTGATCGTCCTCACGGAGACCTATGATAAGTTCGTAGAGGAGGTGGCGGATTCTCTTACCTTGGATATGCGTGTTTTGGCCAGAGGGATAGCCATCGCCGAGGAGGATGCGCGCCGTCTGGCTCTCGCAGCCTTGGAATCTTCCATGAGCGAGGGGTTCCAACTACTCTCCAAGGAGATAGGGTTTCGCCCTGGAGGGGTGATCGAGGCTGGCGGCGAACAGGTCGTCTTCCAGATCAGCGTTAGAGGGCAGATGATGATGAGGATCGATGAGGGGGAGATAAAGGAGCATCTGACCGGAAAGTCGATAGCCGATGCGGTGACCTATCTAGGCCGCCGGTTAGAACTGGCGGAGGAGCCCTCGGTGGAGGTCTTGCCTGGTTGGTGGCCCCGGTTGCCCTTGATCCCCTTTCGCATCTCTTTGGTCGTCATGCCCCAGGAGAGATAGATGCGGCTGATGGGCCTCGACTTAGGGGAACGGAGGATCGGGGTTGCGGTTAGCGACCCCAGTCGAGTGCTGGCTAGAGGTATCGAGGTGATCGAACGCCGCTCAATGGAGAAGGACCTGGAGGCTATCGTCCGCCTGGCTGAGGAGTACGAGGTAGAGGCTATCGTGGTCGGTTTTCCTCGACGTCTAAACGGCACGGCGGGCGAAGAGGCCAAGAAAGCGGAGGCTTTCGCTGCCCAGATAGAGGCCCATGTCGGACTGTCGGTGATCCTCTGGGACGAGAGGTTGAGCACCGTGCGAGCGGCCAGGGCTTTGGCCGAGGGCGGTAAGAGGAAAAGACGCCTGGGCATCGACGCTGTGGCCGCCGTGGTGATACTCCAAGATTATTTGGACTCCCTTGAGAGGCGGAGTTGAAAAGACCGTTCATTCTTTATCCAGTGGCGCTTCTTGTAATTCTCATCCTTTTGGGAGGAGCCATCCTTGTAGGATGGCGCTACCTTCTAGATGCGGAGGAGGCGAGCGAGAGTAACACTATCTCTGTAGAGATGAGTTCGCTGGAGAGGTCTCTCTTGGGCTTTTACCTGAGCTTCCGGCAGGGCGAGATAGAGAGCCCGGCTAGCGATGATTCCACGCCTCTCCTTTTCACCATTGCCCCTGGGGAGACGGCGGCTACCATCGCCACTCGTCTAGAGAGAGCGGGGCTCAT
>JBHIDN010000143.1:0-4650 GCA_046760125.1 Anaerolineae bacterium | reverse complement strand
CGCCATAGATGGTGAGAGGCTCCCCTCGCAACGCTTGGCCCAGGAAATTGGGTACCACCCGGCCATCATCCAGGCGCATACGGGGACCATAGGTGTTGAAGATGCGAGCGATGCGGGTATCCAGCCCGTGGTACCGATGATAGGCCATAGTTAGGGCTTCAGCGAACCGCTTCGCCTCGTCATAGACCCCCCGGGGACCGATGGGGTTCACGTTCCCCCAGTACCCCTCGCTCTGGGGGTGCTCCAGAGGGTCGCCGTACACCTCCGAGGTGGAGGCCAGAAGATACCGAGCCCCCTTAGCCCGCGCCAGCCCCAAAGTCTTATGGGTACCCAAGGCCCCCACCTTCAAAGTCTGGATCGGGTACTCCATATAGTCGTTAGGGCTCGCTGGGGAGGCGAAATGCAATACCGCATCCAAAGGCCCCTCGACGTAGAGATATTCGGTCACATCTTGCTTGATGAAGCGGAAGTTGTCATTTCCCGCCAGATGCTCGATATTGGTTGTGCTCCCGGTTATAAGGTTGTCCATGGCTATCACCTGATGCCCCTGGGCCAGGAAGCGGTCACACAGATGCGAGCCCAAGAAGCCAGCCCCGCCTGTAATTAGGATCCTCATACCTCCCTCCTCTCAAAGATCTCCATCCGCCGCACGATCCCCAAAGTCAAGCAGAAGATGAAAGCCAAGTCTACAAGGAAATACGAATTGTCCACCAGGCCGTGGGCCAGAAAGTCCACCATGCTGGCCATGAGACCCAGAGATAGAACACGCATCCCTTCATCCTCCAGGCTCCGATAGAGGCGAAGGGCCACCTTGAAGAAGGCCACCTCCAGCCAGATCAAGGCTACTACCCCCAAAACTCCTAGCCTGGTCCACCAATCTAAAATCAGGTTGTGGGGGTGGGAGAGATCCGGCTCTTGCCAAGCCTCCGGCAACATATAACGGGGGTACTGATAGAGGAAATTGTCCAGCCCCACCCCGAAGAGGGGGTGATCGCGGATCATTTGTAGAGCCGCTTTCCATAGAGCCAGACGCCGCTGAGTGGTTCCCTCCTGCAAACTCAAAAGAGAGGTTAGCCGCTCCAGCCCAGCCAAGGGGAGGAGAGCCAAAATAGCGGCCCCTACCCCACCTAAGGCGACCCAAAAAGCCCTCCGCCCTCGCATCAGCCCCAAAAAGAGGACCGCAGCCGGCACCCCCAAGAGCCAGGCCCCCCTAGAAAAGCTCAGAAAGAGGCACACTAGCATAGGAAGCGAAGCGGCCCCGTAGGCCAGACGGCGGTGCTTAGCGGCTCCGAAAAGGGAGACGGCCAGGGTAAGGGGAAGAACGCGGCCCAGGAAAAGGCTGAGGTTATTGGGGGAGCCGTAAACCCCTCGGATGCGCCGCACCCCTTCCACGGCGATCACATCGGCGGTGAAGAAATATTGAAACAGGCCATACAAAGAGACGATTAAGGCAGCGGCAACCAGTCCGTCAACGATGCGCCAAAGTTCTCCTTTGTGCTGGGGAACCTCTCGCAAGAGGAGATAAAAGAGGGCCGACTCTAAGACCACCACTCGGAACTCCCGAGCGCTCACCCCGAAGTTCTCAGAGACGGTGAGAGAGAAGAGGCTGAGGAGCAGGAAGAAGAGGACCCCCAGGTCGAGCATGGTAAGACAGCGCCAGAGATCGCGCGCCCAGTAGGGGACGAAAGAAGGGAGTTCCCTTAAAAGCCAAACCCCCCAAGGCACCTCTTGCAACTCGAAGGAGGAATCCTTCTTATACCGCCTCAAGGCCTCGCTCCAAGAGCCGATCGTCATCTTTAAGAACCAGAGGAGGAAAGAGATGAGAGTCAGCGTCTCCACCAAGGAGAACGCCTTCCCCAAGAGGGGCTTAGGGTAGAGGAAGAAAGGGATGGAGAGGGCTATGAAAGCCAAGCCCAGGTCGAGGCGGAGATACAGAAAAGCCGCCACCATCGCCAAGGCCACCAGGCTAAGAAGCGTCCAGGGAGAGAACCAATAAGCCCCCAGGGCCAAGGCCAAAAGGCCGATCTGTGGCCACTCCGCGAGGCCAAGGTATAGATTCGCCAGCCTTCGCCACACTCGTTGAGAAGGGTCCAGCAGGAGGAGCCTGCCCAACCGCCAAGAGATCACCGTGGCCACCCCTGCCAAGAGAGCGAGGGAGAGATAGTAGGCCTTGAAGTCGGCATCGCGCCGCACGATGAAGAGCATGATAGCCCCATCCGAGCCGCTATCGGTGATCAGCCTTAAAGTATGGAACCCATGGGAGAGCCCGCGCGCTAAGACCACCCGCTGAGACCTGATCATCCGGAGATAATCTGCACTTTTCTCCTCCAACGGGAGAGCCATCATGCTCCTCTTGCCGGTTCTAAACTCAACTTCTCGGCCATCGATAGTCACCTGGGCGACGGTGAAAGGGTCAGTGAGGACCATGTCCAGGCCGGTGCCCACAAAAGAGAACTCCAGGCTGCCCGGCCCTTCTATGATAGAAAGGCCATCTCTCTCCCACTCCCCCTCATACTGGGCTGCCCAACTGTTGGCCGGATAACGCCCAGGGTGAGCAGGCACCCCTCCCTCCGCCCATCTTGCCACCTCTTGGTAGGTGAGACGAGGGGAGAAATCTTCATTCAGAAGGGCGAAACCATGTACAGGGTCATCAGGGGGTGCGTCGGGTTGGAGGTGCATGAGGACCAAGGCCCCCATCCAAGGCCACTCATCCAAGGCCCGTTCCATCGCCTCCACCGTTCGCCTGGCCTGCACCTCTTCGGTGTCACTACCCCAAGGAGGAGGCTTCCCTGCCCAGTCGAGGGGAAGCGAGTTCCAACCGAACTCCACCGCCCAAACCGCCTTATTATCCCCGTTGCGGAGCATCACCTGCCGCAAGAGCACCGCCCGAGAGAAATTGGTGACCCCGGGATCCAAGCGCCGATCCTCAGGCCCGCTCCAAAAGCCGTAAGGCTTAATGGCCAAGATGTCGAAATACCTCTTGGCTCCAGCCTCGTACATCTCCTGAAGGAAGAGGAGATCGCTCATGTTGCGGCCACCCGGCTCCACGTTGGGTGCCAGCCCGGCGGAGAGGACGAAAGCGTCAGGATCGGCTCCCTTGATAGCCCCATAAGCCCCCTGCAAAAGATGCACGTAGCCTATGGGTTGCACGTACCGTTCCCCCCAATGGGGGTAGATGTTGGGCTCGTCCCAGATCTCGTAGAAATCGATGCTATCTTTATAACGGTCGGCAAAATTGCGAACGAAACCCTCGTAGTCGGCAAAATCACGAGGCGCAGCGTAGAGGTTATCCCCATCCATAGGCGCCCGAGCCCAGGGAGGCGAGGTATCGAGAACGGCGATGAGAGTGAGCCCATACTCCTCGGTCAGCGCCACGATCTTATCCCACTTCTCCCAGGAATAGACCCCTCGTTCTGGCTCAATCTGGGCCCAAGGGAAACGCTGCCTGATCCAGAGGAAACCACCATCACGGGCATACTCCAGCGCCCGGCGCAAATCTTCCTCGGTCTCATACCGCTCTAAAGAAGCGTTTACCCCCAAGGGGTAAACGTAGGCCAGCGGTATATCCGGGGGCTCCCCATAGAGGACCCCCTGGTGGAGATAACGATGGGAACCGATTACCTTCAAGCCCAGCCAACCCAAAAAGGCGAGACAAACGAGGTAGAAGATGACACCCACGAGAATCAAAAGCGGTTGGCTTCGTTTAGCCTCCATAATTCTACTACCTTGCCCAGCGAGGCTGGCTGGCTCCACCGTCGATGGTTAACTGTTTCCAGGAGCCGTCCTCAAGGTCGAGAAGGTAAAGGTTGCCTTCTTTCACCACGATTACCTCCCCGCCCCAAGGTTCGTCCTGAAGGCTGGCCCCGTACGTAAAGTATCCCGAGGGAAAGGGCGACCAAACCCAAGGGACTAGTTCCTCTACCACCAAGCCCTCTTCCCCCCGGGGCAATATCCTCTCTTCATTGCTGCCATCTCGGTCCACGGTATAGAGGAGGTATCTGCTCTCCTGAGAGCGATCAGGGCTCTCCGCCTGACCGAATAAGATAGAATCGCCGAAGGACCAACGAGGCGAAGACCAGATCCCCACCTGCGGAACTAGCCTGGCTTTCACCTTCCCATCCACCCCTAAGACCCAAAGATCGAACGTCTCTTCGTCTGAGATGGCGTGAATAGTGGTGGCCAAGAAGAGACTATCGGGCGACCAGGAGAGGGTGGGAACCCAAACCCATTCGGCGTAGGTATAGTAAGGAGTGAAGGAAAGGAGGATCGATCGATCCCCGGTAGAGACATCGATCACCCCCACCTCGTCGGCATCGGCATAGGCGAAGAGGCTCCCATCGGGAGACCAGGCGAAGTTCGTCCCCCACCAGCCATAGATCCCCCCAGCCGAGGGGGGTTGTATCTCCCTCTCGCGGCCATCATCTAAAATGTAGAGGTCGTTCCTAGCCTTCCAGCCCGGAGCGCCTTGTGTCTTCTCGGCGGTGGAGTAGGCGATCTTATTACCGTCGGGGGACCATTCGGCGTATCGCACCCCTTCGATCCCCAAAGGCCGCGGCTCATCGCCCACCACTACCGTGCTCACCATCCAGAGACCATTCCAGGCCGATGGGGACCCGGGGTTGCGGGTGAAGAGAAGCCTAGTTCCAGCGG
>JBHIDN010000142.1:0-4662 GCA_046760125.1 Anaerolineae bacterium | reverse complement strand
ATCGTATCTCCTTTTGTTGAGCGATTAACTTCTCTGGATCGGTATCTCCTCCTGCCTGGAGGAACGATTTCAGAGTGGTGAAGACGAAGGTGGGCTCCTCATCCCAGCGAGGCAGGGACATATCCTCATCCTTTTCCGACATATAGCGAAACTCGCGGATATACCGCTCCAAGATGCCCCAGAACGCCTGGCCCTCAGGCGAAGCCTGTAGCCTCTCTGGCAGTTCGGAAGGCTCCGCCTCTAAGATGATCTCTTTGATCCGTTCATCCTTTAGCGCTTCTCGGCCCACCTTCCAGAGTTCGAGAAGGGGACGCCCGGTGGCTACATCTGTCAAGCCGGTGAGTAAGCGAGCCATAGAGATCGGTTCGGCCTCCGGGTTCCGCGCGTTTAACCCCTCCACCATCGGCCTGAAGTCATCCTGAGCCTGTGTGGCCAAGAGACTGACGATCAACGCTATCCGGTTAGTGCGGTGATGGAACTCCAAGATATCCTTAACCTTCTGGGCCAACTCAGCGTCATCGAGGGCGGTCAGGTCGATCTCTGAATATTTCGCTTCCTCCCGGGCAAACGCTTCCTTGTACTCCTTCGCCTCTTGCCAGAAGGTTTTGTAGAGGTTCTGGAGGGCGAAGAGGACGGAGAGGGCGCGGACAATGGTGATGGGAGTGGTGGGTGTGACTAACCCTTCCCCCTCGTAGGTGGGCTCCACGCCCACCGATTCATCGAAATCTCGCTCTTTGAAGCCGGGGATGATGGAGTTTAACCGCTTGACCTCCCCCACATTCCAATAGGCCCGGCCGAAGAAGAGCCGGCCCCATTCTATCTCCTTCCTCTCTCGCATCATCCTCAGTCGTTGGAACACCTCCTCCAGGGCCCTTCCCCACTCGTATTGGCCGTTGATGGAGAAGGAGAGGGGGGTGATGAAACCGGGCATCACCTCTCGGAAATTGGCCGACGTCCATTGGCCGATCTCCGGCGTAAAGGTGTAGGAGGTCAAAGGGCGAGTCTGCAAGATATAGAACTCTCCTTCATAGAGAGCCCACTCGATATCCTGCGGATAGCCGTAGATCTCCTGCACCTCATACCCCAGCCGCATGAGTTGCAAGAGTTGCTCCTCCGTCAAACTGGCCTGAGTGCGTTTCTCCTCGGGAACCTCTACCTCTTTTACCCCTGACGGATGGGCAGGAACCACCATCATCCGCTTCTCGCTTATCTCTCGGGAGCGTATCTCTTCGTTCCAGGCGTCCACCACGAAGCGGTCGGGGGTGACTTTGCCCGAGACCACCGCCTCTCCTAGCCCCCAGTGGGCTTCGATGAGCATCTCCTCTTCCAGGCCCGTAGAGGGGGTCAGGGTGAAAAGCACTCCCGAGACCTCTGCCGGGATCTGCTCCTGCACCACTACCCCCATCGCCACCTCCAGAGGGGAGATGTGATGACCATGGAGGTAAGCAAGAGCATCCCAAAGGGAGACCCAGCAGGCCTTTATCTTCTCAAGGAGTTCCTCCAAACCCAAAACATTGAGGTGCGTCTCATATTGGCCGGCAAAGGAGGCCTCTGGCAGATCCTCTCTTGTGGCCGATGACCTTACCGCCACCGGCTTCCCTTCACCCAAACCCCGATAGGCCTCCTCGATAACCCCACATAACCGATGGGGCAGAGGGTGTTTCACCATCTCCTTCCGCAAGGGGGCTACTTGTAACTCCATCGACTCCCGATCTAGGGAGGATAGAGTGGCTTCAAGATCTATACCAGCCTCCTGGAGAAAGAGACGATAAGCGGTCGTGGTGATGCAGAACCCCGCTGGAACCCGCACCCCGGCCTGACGCAACTTACCCAAATGGAAGGCCTTACTACCTACTAGGTATTGGTTCCCAGCCTCGATTCCATCCAAGGGAAGGAGATAACGCTCCATACCCCCTCCTTATCCCCACTTACTGGTAACTGATCACTCTCATTACGCCAATATCTGCTCAGCCACGGCCTGATAGGAGCGATCCAGCGCCTCCAGGATGAGATCTACCTCCTCTTCCGTCACGATCAAAGATGGCATGATGATCGTCACCGAGGGGTCCAAGCCGGCAAAGATGGCCAAGACGCCGTTTTGACCTAAGGCCCGGGTGAGCATAGGGCCACAGTTCTTATCGGTCATCTTGAGCCCTATCAGCAACCCCCGCTGGCGGACTTCGATCAATATCTGGGGGTACTTTTCCCTGAGGGGAGCCAGCCCTTCTTGGAAGTGGTTTCCCATCTCCTGGACATGCTCTAAGAACCCCGGTTCTGTGATCTGGTCCAGCATGGCCATAGCGACCACGCACCCCAGTTCTGCTCCTCCGAAGGAGGAGAGGTGAATGAAGGGGTCTGGGGCAAAGAAACTCTCCAATTTCTCCCGATAGCAGGTGGCGGTGATGGGGTAGATAGCCCCACTTAGCCCCTTCCCCAGAACCATGATATCGGGGACGACATGGTGCTCCTCTATCCCCCATAGCCGCCCGGTGCGGCCCAAGCCCGCCTGGACCTCGTCGAGGATCAAGAGGGCCCCTCTTCGATCACAGAGTTCCCTCACCTGTGGGAAGTAGTCGCGGGGAGGGATGAGTACCCCGCCCGGAACGGGGATGGTCTCAAGGATGACAGCGGCCACCTCATCATCCATCGCCGCTTCCAGGGCTTCGATGTCACCGAAGGGGACGTTCATAAAACCGGGCATCAAGGGGCCGAAGGGAGCCTGGAACTTCCTGGAGCCAGCGGCCAGGGCGAAGCCGGTATGGCCATGATACGCCCTCTCCGCGGAGATGATCTTAGGCCTCTGGGTATATCCCCGGGCCAATTTTATGGCCAAATCGACCGCCTCCCCACCGCTGGCTCCAAAGAAGGTGTATCGGATGTCTCCAGGCATCAGTTCCGCCAGCCGCTTGGCCAGAGCCGCTCGATACTCGCTCATCAAGATATGATCGCCGATATCGAGGGTCTCCATCGCCTCCTGGAGGGCGGCGATCACTCTTGGCGGCCGGTGCCCCAGGTTGAAGACCCCTCCCGCGGTACGGCAATCGATATACCGTTTGCCCTCCTTGTCCCAGATGTAGGAGCCTTCCCGCCGGCCGGGCACCAGTTCGATGCCCATCCGCTTATAGACCGCTACCTTCGACGGCGAGACGTAATTTTTGAACTCCTCGATGATCGCTTCTTTTGTGGTTGACATCATAACCTTCCTCATTCAAAGGCGAAGACCGCTTTAACGACCTCGCTCCTACCCTTATTGGCCACGGCTGCCAGGGCTCGCTGGTAGTCATCCAGTTGGAACTTGTGAGTGACAAGGGGGGCCAACTCTACCTTGCCCTCAGCCATCAGATCTAAGGCTAGTTGAAAAGTGCGTATCTCTTTCCCCTGGTACAGTTCAGTGCCGTAGATCCAACTGCCCTTGATTTCGGTCTCGTTAAGCCAGATGGGTGTCCAATCTACCCCTTTGGGCATGGCCGCCAAACCCACTAAGACCATTTTGCCACCACTGCGGGTGAAACGGAGACCATCGTCGAGGCTGGTGCCGTCTCCTACGCAGTCATAGACGATGTCGGCTCCACCTACCACGACCGGCTTCCCTAGGAGGGGCCGGTGAAGGGTAGCCCCCAAGGCTGGGGCCAACTCTTGGTAATAATCCTGCCTCAGGTGGATCACTTGGTCAGCGCCATACCTTTTGACTACCTCCTCCTGGAAAGGGTACTTAGCCAGGACGATCACCCGAGTCTTGCTGCCCAGGCTCCGCAGGGCGGCCACGATGCAGATGCCGATGGCTCCGGCTCCGATGATGAGAACCATGTCCTCGTCCTGCGGGTAGTTGCGTAGCACCGCGTGCAACGCCACAGCAAAGGGTTCCACCAGGAGGCCATTTTCATCGTTCACCTCAGGGGGCACCTTGAAGAGTTGAGAGGCATGAGCCACCAGATAAGGGCTCCAACTCCCTCCTGTGTCCCGGCAGAGGCCAGTCAAGAGGCCAGGGGCGATCTCCCCCTCGGTCGAACGCTCGCAAAGCCCGGTATCGCCCCTTTGACAGGCCGGGCAGAGGTGAGTGAAGCCGCGCACTTGGCAGCCCAAAGTGGGATCGACGACCACCCGCTCGCCTTCCCTGAACCCTTTCACCTGGGAGCCCAGTTCAGCGATGATACCCACGTTTTCGTGGCCCATGGTGAAGGGGAAGGAGACGAAAGCCGAGAGCGCAGGGCTATTGTGAAGGAAGATCGTGTTCATGTCGCTGCCACAGATCCCACCGTATCGGACCTTTATCTTAGCCCAGTTCTCATTGGGCAAGGGAGGCTCTGGTACTTCGCGATATTGAAGACAAGAGAGAGGACTCCAGAAGATCGGCCGGTAGAAAGGGCCGATGATCTTGGAGATGAGGTAACGGGGGACGCTTTCGATAAACTGTATGGCCTTCACGTCATAAAACCGACATCGCGAGCACGAAGAAAGGATTTCCAACTAAGTTAACACAAGGGGGTGGGCAGCGTTACGGGAGATCTCGCTTCAGCCTTTTGCCTCTCTGCTGGGGCTGCTTCGAAGGCGGGTCAAAATAGGGATATTTTTAAGTCTCTCTTCCTCTAAGATCTCCCAATAGATGCTTTCCGGCTTCGGGAATCGAGATCGAGTGACGATCACTTCCTCGGGGGTGACGAT
>JBHIDN010000141.1:0-4666 GCA_046760125.1 Anaerolineae bacterium | reverse complement strand
AAGTAGAGGAGAACCCGCCAGGTGGGCCGCAGCCGACCATCCTTGATGAAGAATCCCATGGAGGCTCCCTAGATAGGATAAATTTACCCTTCTGGCCTTCCGGGCACCTCGTGGCAATGGCGGCAGCGGGCCTCGTAGGCCTCACTAGCCCCCACCAGGATGATGGGGTCGTCGTAGGAGGCGGGGCGCCCATCTATAAGCCGTTGACTACGGCTAGCCGCATCGCCACAGACCACGCAGATGGCTTGCAGTTTATCCACCATCTCCGCCTCGGCCATCAAGTGAGGCACAGGGTCGAAAGGCTCGCCTCGGAAGTCCATATCCAGGCCAGCCACTATGACCCGTTTGCCACTATCGGCCAGGGTACGGCAGACATCGGCCAACCGTCGGTCGAAGAACTGGGCCTCATCAATAGCCACCACACTGGTCTGGGGCCGCACCAGTTCCAGGATCTCCTCTGCCTTCCGCACACTCTGGGCTTCGAGATCCAGGCCACTATGGGCGGTGATCTTCACCCTGGAGTACCGGTCGTCCAGCGTGGGCTTGAAAACCTGGACCTTCTGTTTGGCTATCTGGGCTCGCCTCACACGGCGGATCAGTTCCTCCGTCTTGCCGCTGAACATACCGCCGCAGATCACCTCCACCCAGCCTCCGTCTCTTCTCCGATGCATAGAAATACCCCCCATAGAAAAAGGGCAGGGAAAGAAACCCTGCCCTTATGGGCCAACTCCAACTTTAGTCTCCTCCGGCTTTGGCTTCCTTCGCTCTCTCCTCCTTTTTCTCCAAGCGGCGCATGAACCGCTCCACCTGGCCAGCGGTATCGACGATCCGCTGCTCGCCGGTGAAGAAGGGGTGACAGGCGGAGCAGATATCGGTCTTGATGACGGGCTTCGTTGCTCCCGTGGTGAAGGTATTGCCGCAGCCGCAGATCACCTGGGCCTGGGGATAATACTCAGGATGCATACCTTTCTTCATTCCACGGGCTCCGGGTAGACGCTCACCCGCTTCTTGCGGCGGGAGACGTTCTCGAATTTGACGTAGCCGTCAACGGTAGCGAAGAGGGTGTAATCCTTGCCCATCCCCACGTTGTTACCGGGATGGAAGGTGGAACCCCGCTGGCGGACGAGGATGTTGCCCGCGCGCACCCGGTGGCCGTCGAACCGTTTCACGCCCAACCGTTTGCTTTGGCTATCCCTGATATTGCGGCTCGAGCCGCCGCCCTTCTTATGTGCCATCTCTCCTACCCTTTCAAAACTTTCTTGACCTCTTCCAGCGACTTAGGGCCGAAGCCAGAGATACCAAGAAGCGCCTCGTCCCCCTTCTTCAACTTGGCTCGCAAGGCTTCCACGCTGGTTATCCTGGCTCCTCGGAGGAGGTTAATTGTCCGAGTGGAGAGGTCCAGTTCCTCCAGGGGAGTAGCCTTCTTCTTGCGAACCCTCTTGGGCTTGGCTCTCTTCGGTGCCTCTTCTTTGGTTAGGATGCTCTCGATGGCTAGGCGGGTGTACCCCTGGCGATGGCCATGCTTCCTTTGATAGCCACTTCGCGGCCTGAACTTGAAGACGATGACCTTCCTGCCGCGGCCATGCTCCGTGACTCGAGCCTTGACCCTCGCTCCCTCCACGGTGGGGGTTCCCACCTTCAGTTGACCATCGCCTCCCAGGAGAAGCACCCGGTCGACACTTAGGGTCTGCCCCACCTCCAAAGGGAGTCTCTCCACCTCGATAGTCTCCCCCTCGGAGACCCGGTATTGCTTACCTCCTACCTCGATAACAGCATACATGAACGCTCTCCCAAATTGACCAACTCATAAAGTATAGCAATTCCTCTCTCATTTGTCAAACTTGACCGGCGGGTGAGCCAAGAGATGGTGAGCCAACGATCCCTGGCTTGGCAAGTACCAGGGCAGGCTGACCATCCTGTAGGATCGTGACCACTTCCCTAGGGCTGAGCCTTACATCCCGAGGCTCAGGATGATGGCTTTAGGGCCTCGAAGGCAACTCCGGGGTTACCCACAATGAGAGGGGGAAGAGGACGCAAGGGTGACGCCCTATTGACGGGGTGCTGATTATGGTCTATAATGCGAAAAGGTCAATGTGCGGAGGAATCGTTTCCTCCAGGCACTCTTTGCAAGGAGGCGAAGATGGAGAAACCCTGGTTGAAACATTACGACCCTGGTGTCCCCCACACCATCGACTACCCTGAGGTACCACTGCACTACTTTCTAGAGGAGTCGGCGCGGAAGTATCCCGATAATGTAGCCACGGTGATCCAGGGCGGGAAACTAACCTATAGGGAACTGAACGAACTCACCGACCGGCTGGCGGCGGCCTTCTACGATCTAGGCGTCAGAAAGGGCGACCGAGTGGCTCTCTACCTCCCCAATTGCCCTCAATACGTAATAGGCTTCTACGCCATCCTCAAGGCCGGGGGCGTCTCGGTAGCCGTCAACCCTCTCTACGCGCCTCGAGAGGTGGCCCATCAACTCAACGATTGTGGAGCGGAGACGATCATCGTCCTGAGCAAGATGTATCCTGTAGTGCAAGCGATCCGCTCCCAGACCAAACTCCAGAACGTCATCGTCACCAACATCAAGGAGTATTTCTCCCCTCTGATCAAGATCCTATTCACCCTCTTCAAAGAGGCGAAGGATGGACATCGTGTCACCCTGGACGAGGGCGACCTTTGGTTACAGGATCTCTTAGCCCGGTACACTCCGGAGCAGCGGCCGGAGGTCGAGGTCGGCCCCGACGACCGAGCCATCTTCCAATATACGGGGGGCACCACCGGAATCCCCAAGGGAGCGATAGGGCTGCACCGCAACTTGGTGGCCAACACCCTGGAGATCGCCTCTTTCCTACCCGATGTGGAAGAGGGCAAGGAAGTCCATCTGGCGGCCATACCGCTCTTCCATGTCTATGGCTTGGTGGCGGTCATGAGCAACGCTGTGGCTACAGCGGCTTCCATGATCATGATCCCCAATCCCCGAGATCTAGACGAGCTCCTCAAAGCCATCGACAAGTACAAGGTCACCCTCTACATGGGCGTGCCTACCATGTATCTGGCCCTCTGCAACCACCCGGACATCACCAAGTACGATGTAAAATCCATCAAGGCCTGCATCTCAGGGTCAGCGCCCCTGCCCTTAGAGGTGAAGAGGAGGTTCGAGGAACTCACCGGTGGCAAGTTGGTGGAAGGGTATGGGTTGAGCGAGGCCCCCACGGCCAGCCACTGCAACCCGGTCTATGGCAAGGTTGTACCTGGAAGCATCGGCTTGCCCCTTCCCGATATCGAGGCCAAGATCGTGGACCTGGAGACTGGCACCAAGGATCTCTCCGTGGGAGAGATCGGAGAACTAGCCCTCAGAGGCCCCATCGTCATGGAAGGGTACTGGAACATGCCCGAAGAGACGGCCCTGGTGATGCGTGAAGGGGGTTGGCTCCTCACCGGCGACATCGCCAGGATGGACGAAGATGGCTATTTCTACATCGTGGACCGCAAGAAGGATATGATCCTCTGCTCAGGCTACAATGTCTATCCGCGAGACGTGGAGGAGGTCCTCTTCGAGCATCCCAAAGTGCAAGAAGCGGCCGTGGCTGGCATCCCCGACCCCTACCGGGGCGAGACGGTGAAAGCCTGGATCGTCCTCAAGCCTGGGGAGACAGCCACCGAGAAGGAGATCATCGACTTCTGCCGGGACAAACTGGCCAAGTTCAAAGTGCCCACGGCTGTAGAGTTCCGGGACGAACTCCCCAAGACCATGGTGGGCAAGGTCCTTCGCCGTTACCTGAGGGAAGAGGAACTAAAGAAGAAAGAGGGGTAAAGCAGAACATAGACCCAAGCGCCAGCGGGCGCTTTGCTCACTGTTAGCAGACAGATAGAGATGGATCTCGGTCCGTCCCTATCTTCTTATCGGTCATAGTGGCCTGCATTGGAAGGCTTTAGCCCCAGTTGACGTCTATAGAACGTCCAGCTGGAAAGGAAAGCGGCGAACGCCCCGCAGAGCGTTAACCAAAGCCACAACTGTGTAGACGATTACCTCGGGAGCCCTACCTTCTCTCCCTCCCCCAAAGGCGACGCAACCATGACCTTATAGGGCCAGCGTGGCGTTTCACTATGATGACCGTCTTATGGCACCGTCTGGCTATCGTCTCTGGAACGTTGCCCACCAAGAGTTGTTGGAATAGTCCTTCACGAGTTGCCCCCAAGACCACCAGATCGTGTTCCTCAGCCTCAGCCAACACCCCCTGGACAACATCGGTAGCGGCTATGACTCTGGGTTCCAAAGGCCGATCCGATTCTAAGCCAGCCAAAGTTTGGTCGATCACCCTCCTCGCGTGTTCTACTTCTGCTTCTCTCCCAGATCGACATATATAAAGGGCCGTCACCTTCCCATCGTATTCCTTGGCTAGGGCTATGGCTATCTCCGCTGCTAGGGTGGCGTTGGGCCCTCCGGCGGTGGGAACGAGGATACGTTCCACGTGAGATAGACCACGATCCCGGACCACGGCCACATCACACGGCGTCTCCTCAATCACCCTATCCAAGACGCGACCCAAGAGGACCCCTCGGGAACGGGCATAGCCCCGCCAGCCGAGCATCAAGAGGTTCGCCTCTCTCTCCTCCGCCGCCTCGATGATGGTACGCCCTATATCGCGCCCCAAACGAG
>JBHIDN010000140.1:0-4765 GCA_046760125.1 Anaerolineae bacterium | reverse complement strand
GTGGCTAAGTTGATAGAGTGGATACGGAGCCTACTTGGCTTCTGAGGGTGTCGCCTACCTCCTCTGTGGCGGCCCAAGCAACTCGCTTGGGCCGCTCGTTATTGGTGGTGTCAGGAGTTAGATCCTGACACCACTTTGAATCTTGTAACGCAATATCCCCAGGTGACCGTACTTCTCCTTTTGACGAGTTTCTCACCAGTTTTCTATGGCCCAGGCTAGTTCCTCTGGGGTCACGGTGGCGTTCCCCAGTTTGCGCACCACCAGGCCCGCAGCATAGTTGGCTAGATGCGCCCCGATCACCGGGTCGAGGCCTGCGGCCAGGGCCAAAGTTGTCACGGCGATCACCGTGTCCCCCGCTCCGGTGACATCGAAGACCTCACTACGGTTGGCGGCGGGGATGTGGAACGATCCGCTACCTCGGGTGGTGAGAGAGATCCCATCTCCGCCTCTGGTGATGAGGACGGCCCTCGCCTCCAGGTCGGAGAGCAACCGCTCTCCCGCCTCATCGAAAGCCTCATCGATGAGGAGAGGTTTTCTCAACACCGCCTCCGCCTCTCGCCGGTTGCATTTCACCAGATCGAAGCCACAGAAATTGTATAGGTCACCTTGAGAGTCGACGGTGATCACCTTTTTGTGCTTCTGGGCTAGTCGCAGACTGGTGGCGATCATGTCGGTGCTTATCACCCCCGTCTTGTAGTCGGAGAGGAGGATGGCTTCCACCTGAGGGGCGATCTCCTCCAGGTGCGAGCGGAGGGCTTTGGCGGTAGTCTCGTCCAGGGGTCGCCGGTCCACCAGATCGACACGGGCCAACTGCTGAGGGAAGACCAGGGTCCCCTCCGCCACCACCCGGCTCTTGGTGGTGGTAGGGCGGCTGGAATCGACTACCACGCCTGAGATCTCTATCCCCGCCTCCTCCAGTTTATGCATCAAGGCTTTCCCTGCCTCATCATCACCTACCACCCCTATCTGATAGGCTACGCCTCCTAGGGAGACGATATTGTGGGCCGGATTGCAGGCCCCACCAGGGAGGTGGAAACGGCGCTTGAACTCCAAGACCGGCACCGGGGCCTCTCGCGAGAGCCGCTCCGGACGGCCCACCACGTAGTCGTCTAAGAACAGATCGCCGATGACGACCACGCGTTTATCGGCTAGAGAGGGGATGGCGTCTAAGAGGGCTTGTTTGTCGACCATGATCCTTTCACCTTTCACTTGCTACTATGCTTTGTACCTCAGCGTCTCGTTGACCCATCTGGAGGAGGTGAGCACCAGCCAGACGAACTTGGGCAGGGCCAGCATCCGTCTCCACCGCCAGGGCTGATGAAGGAGGCGATGTAACCATTCCAGGCCCAGTCGTTGCATCCAATCAGGGGCTCGTTTGGCTTTGCCGGAGATGAAGTCGAAGGCCCCGCCGACCCCCATAACCACCGGCACCCCCAGTCGTCCCAGATGGCAATGGATCCATAAATCCTGTTGCGGGGCTCCATAGGCCACCAGGAGCACGTCAGGTCTGGCCGCTCTAATCATCTCTACTATTTCCTCTTCTTCTTTGGGGTCGGGCGACCCCGCATAGGTGCCCGCCACCTTGAGCCCCGGATTCTCCTCTTCTAGCCTCATGGCTGTTGCCTCGGCCACCCCTCTCGCCGCGCCCAGAAGAAAGAGCCGGTACCCTCGCTCCGCTGCTAGGCTGGCTATCCTTCTCACCATGTCTACCCCGGCCAGTCGTTCACTTAAAGGTGTTCCCAAAAAGCGCGCGGCCCAAAGAAGCCCCACCCCATCGGGCAAAGAGAGATCCGCCTCTTTGAGAACCTGGAAGAACTTCGCATCGCTTTGGGCTGCCACCACGAACTCCGGGTTCACGGTGACCACCTGATGTGGCCGCCCCTTCTCGATGAACGCCTCGACCCTGGCTAGCGCTTCCTCCTCGGTGATGTTGTCCACAGGGACACCCAAGATCACCACCTGGTCTCTCTTCACCATCCCTCACCCCCGTAGGAGACGCCCCGCGGCGGCGAGTACCATCTCTGGCTTGACCTGGTTTATGCATTCAGGGTTTTCACAACCCTCCAGCCTGCCCAGTTGGAACCCCCGATAGATACAGGGGCTGCACTCGAGGTCTATCTGCACCACCTCATGGCTTGGCCCCCAAGGCCCCCAAGCCAAAGGGTTGGAGGGGCCGAAGACGGCCACCACCGGGGTGCCCACGGCGGAGGCTAGGTGCATCACCCCTGAATCGTTGCCCACGAATAGACGACACAGCCTCAACAAGGCGGCTAATACAGGTATAGAGGTCTTGCCTCCCAGGTCGACAGCCTCATAGCGCATAAGGGAGGCAACGCATTGCGTTAGTTCCGCCTCATCTGGGCCGCCCAGGAGGGCTACCTGAGTTCCATACCTCTCCATAAGGGCATCGGCCACCTGGGCGAAGCGATCCGGGGGCCACCGCCGAGCCAGGCTATACTCGCCTGAGCCAGGGTGGATAGCCACCAAAGGCACGCCCTCCCTCCACCGGCCTGAGCCTTGGAGGAGGGCTTGGGCTTCCCTCACCGCTCCCTCGGATAGCGGCAAATTAAGGTTTTCAGTCTTCGCCCCTACCAGTCCCACCACCTTCAACCAGTATTCCACTTCATGGCGACCACCGAAGCCTAGATCTTTCGCCTGCCGGGTGAGGAACCAGCCTCGACCGTTGTCCAGCCCGATCCGCTCCCGGGCTCCGATGGCAAGGGCCAGTCCAGCATATTTAAGGGTCCCCCAGCGAGTGGTTAGGTGGTGGAGGATGAAGAGCCAGTCATACCTGCGGCTCCTCAGATTCCGCCAGAGTCGCATGAGGCTCCAGAGAGAGGAGGGCTTAGCCGTTGACACGGGGCTATCATACCGGTGCTTCTCGAAAGTGAGAACCTCATCTACTAGGGGCGACCCTTCTAAAACAGGGGCCGAGTGAGGTGTCACCAAAGCGTCGATGCGGGCTTGGGGGAACGACTCCCGCAGCGCCCTCAGCGCTGGGATAGCGGTGAGGAGGTCGCCCATGTCGGCCAGTTTAACCACCAAGATGCGCTGGAGTATCTCCCTATCAGCCATCGCTCCCCGCCACTCTTTCCAGCACCCTCAAGGTCTCCCTGGCACACCTCTCCCAGGAGAAGACCTTGGCCCGTTCTAGCCCTCTCTCTACCAGTTCTGCCCGCAGCGCCTCATCCTCCAAAACCCTTCTCATCGTTTCCCTCATAGCCTCGACATCGTGAGGGTCGAACAGGAGGGCAGCGTCGCCCGCCACTTCGGGCAAGGCCGAAGCGTTGCTGCAAACCACCGGGGTGCCTGCGGCCATCGCCTCCAATATGGGGAAGCCGAACCCCTCGTAGAGGGAGGGGAGGATGAAGAGGCGAGCCCCTCTCAAGAGAAGAGGGAGATCCTCGGAGGCGATGTAACCCGGAAAGTGTACTCTTCCGCCCAACCCCTCTGCTTTGCAGAGGATCTCCTCATACAGCCAGCCTTTCTTCCCCGCCAAGACCAGATGAAGGTCGGGTAAATCTCTGGCCAACGATTGAAAAGCCTCCAACAGGCGGAGGATATTCTTACGAGGGTGAAGGGTGCCCAGATGCAAGATATATTTATCGGGCAGGTGATACCGCTCCCTTACCCTCTCCCACCCGGTTTCATCTATAACTGGCTCCAGGTTACAACCGGGGTAAACCACGGTGATCCGTTCTTCAGCCACACGATAACTTTGAACCAAATCGTTCTTCGTGGCTTCTGAGTCGGCGATGATCTGGCTGGCTACACTGGCATTGAAGCGAGTGGAGAGGTCCAGATAGAGCCTGTCGAAGGGTCTATGGGCTTGGGGGTAATATATGTAGCCCAGATCATGGATGGTGACCACGGCACGGGGGTGAATCAAGGGTATGACGTGGGCAGGCACGAAGAGGAGATTCGGAGGGCGGCGCGCCATCTCCCAAGAGAGGCGAAGATGGGTCCACAGGCGGGGAAAGGGCATCATTCGGGCCTCCCAGTTGTCGCTTTGAGGAAATAGCCCCGGGGGAGGGATGGCATTGAAGTAAAGCCGGTATCTGTGGTCCTTGAGAGCCAAAAGATGGCCTATAAGGTAGAGAGAATAGTTTTCCGTACCCGTTCTTTGAGGGCTGGTGGTTCGGCTGGCATCGATGCCCACAAGCATGGCAACCTCAGGCCGGCCTCTCCTCGAGGCTCATCACCTTCTTCACCCGCCGCTGATGCCGGTCGGCACCAGAAAAAGTAGCGGAGAGCCAGGTCTTGGCGATCTCCTTGGCCAACTCCATGCCTATAACCCTCGCTCCCAAGCATAAGATGTTGGCATCATCATCCTCCCGGCTACTGCGGGCGGAGAAGGTGTCATGGCAGAGAGCAGCCCGGATACCTCTCACCTTGTTGGCCAGGATACACATCCCCACACCAGTACCACAGATGAGGATCCCTAAATCGAACTCCCCCTTGGCCACGGCTCTAGCCACCGGCGTACCGAAATCGGGATAATCGTCTCCTGGGTCCTTCTTGTGGGGGCCGAAGTCCCGATAACTGTGTCCCAGTTCTTCCAAGAGGCTTGTGATCTGGGCTTTAAGTTCATAGCCCGCGTGGTCCGCTCCCAAGGCGATGCGCATGAGGTCTCCTTCCTATGTATAGTTATTTTAGCATACCTTGGGGGGATTACAAAGGGTTAGGTTGGGGATCAGTTCGACCAACCTTTCTACGGCGATGGCTCCCTTCCGCAAGACGGCAGGAGGAGAGAGGGTAAGGTCTA
>JBHIDN010000139.1:0-4799 GCA_046760125.1 Anaerolineae bacterium | reverse complement strand
GTGTGGCAAGACCCTCATGGCCCGAGCGGTAGCCGGGGAAGCGAGCGGTCCTTTCTTCTCCATCTCGGGCTCCGAGTTTGTCGAGATGTTTGTGGGGGTCGGCGCCTCTAGGGTGAGGGACCTCTTCGATCAGGCGAAGCGGAACTGCCCTTGCATCGTCTTCGTGGACGAGATAGACGCTGTGGGGCGCCATCGAGGCGCCGGTTTGGGTGGCAGCCACGATGAGAGGGAGCAGACCCTCAACCAGATCCTGGTGGAGATGGATGGCTTTGACACCGATACCAACGTCATCGTCATCGCCGCCACCAACCGACCGGATATCTTGGACCCGGCGCTTCTGCGCCCTGGCCGTTTCGATAGGCGGGTGGTCTTGGATCGGCCGGATATGAGGGGACGCCGTGCCATCCTGGATATCCATGTCCGGGGGAAGCCTCTGGCCGAGGGGGTGGATCTGGATGTCGTGGCTAAGCAGACCCCTGGCTTCTCCGGTGCTGACATAGAGAACTTGGTGAACGAGGCGGCTATCCTCGCCGCCCGTCGCAATAAGAAGGCTGTCGGCATGGAGGAGATGCAGGAGGCGATCGAGAGGGTGATCGCCGGGCCGGAGAGAAAGAGCCGCCTCATCAGCGATGAGGAGCGGAATATCATAGCCCATCACGAAGCGGGTCACGTGTTGGTGATGAAGATGTTGCCCCACTGCGACCCGGTGCATAAGGTCTCCATCATCTCCCGGGGGATGGCTTTGGGCTATACTATGCCCCTCCCCGAGGATGACCGGTATCTGATGGCCCGCTCCAAGTTCGAGGATGAACTGGTTGGTCTTCTGGGAGGACGGGCGGCGGAGGAACTCATCTTCAACGATGTGACCACCGGTGCGGCGAACGATCTGGAGCGAGCCACGAAGTTAGCCCGGAAGATGGTCACCGAGTATGGGATGAGCGAGAGGCTGGGGCCGCTCACCTTCGGGCGGAAGGAGGAGTTGGTCTTCTTGGGGCGGGAGATCGGCGAGCAACGGAACTATAGCGAGGAGGTAGCCCGAGCCATCGACGAGGAGATCCGCCGCATCATCAGCGAGGCGTACGAGAACGCCAAGGATATCCTCACCCAGCACAAGGACACCTTAATTCGCCTAGCCAAGAAATTGATAGAGGTGGAGACCCTGGAAGGGGAGGAACTGCAGGCTGTCCTTTCCGGGGTACCAGCCTGATCTAATCGCTGGCGATAGATGAGCCGAGCCAAGGGCCTCGGCTCTTTTTTGACGCTGGTCGACAAAGGGAGGAGTTTTTAGCCATGGCGAAAGAGGGGCTTGCCCCTGGCCTCAGGGGAGAGGCGAGGCTGGTGGTCACGGAAGAGGATACCGCCCAGCATTTGGGGAGTGGTAATGTAGCCGTCTTGGCCACTCCCAGGATGATCGCCCTCATGGAGAGCGCCAGCGTGAAGGCCGTGGATCATCTCTTGCCCCCTGGCCAGGCTACCGTGGGGAGCGAGATCCGGGTGCGCCATCTAGCGGCTACACCCCAGGGGATGGAGGTAACGGTCCACTCCGCACTGGTGGAGGTTGAGGGGCGAAGGCTCACTTTCAAGGTGGAGGCCTTCGACGAACGGGAGAAGATAGGGGAGGGGACTCATATCCGATTTATCATCGACTTGGATAGGTTCAGAGAGAAGGTAAAGGCTAAAGGCTAAACTCTCTTCGCCCTAGGGTTCGGGCAGGCACTCTTAGATTCTTCATCATCTTGGCGATTTAACTCTTCTTCAGTGTTTGTCCGCGGAGGCTAACTAATTTCGATCCCTCGCTTTCTCAACCTCATTAGTGAACTTTTCCCTTAGGGAACGATTTGAGCCGGATGAGCATATATAGTTATAGGAGCGCTTGGGCGCCCGGGACCGCTTTGCATGGAAGATGAAATAATAAAGCGTTGCCAAAAGGGAGAGAGCGAGGCGTTCCGATGGTTAGTGGATGAGTATGGGGATCTAGCCTATCGGACGGCTTATCTGATGACCAGCGATCATCAACTGGCAGAGGAGATCATTCAGGAAGCCTTCCTCGATGCTTGGCGGAGCATCAAAAGGTTCAGGGTAGGCTACCCCTTTAAGCCTTGGTTTCTCAAGATAGTGGTGAACCGTTGTCGAAGGCAGAAGAGACGCAGAGCTGTGCCTACGGTCTCATTGGAGAGGATGGAGCCAAAAGGGGTGGCTACCGATTCCCCCTCTGTCGATGAGGTGATGGCTTCTGGGGAGTCCCGTCAGCTGGTTCGCGAAGCCATCGCCTCTTTGGAGGAGGATCAGCGGTCGGTGATCATGTTGCGCTACTTCGCCGAACTGACCGTGCCGGAGATCGCTCAGGTTTTATCCTTGCCGGAGGGCACAGTGAAATCGAGAATGCACCGAGCGATGCAGCGCCTCCGGCACCGACTATCGCCTCTGATGGGTTTTGAGATGGGGAGGCCGGTATGATGGAGGATCCTTCTGAGAAAGACGTGGAGCAGTTGCTTAGGAATTACTATCAAGCAGGGACAAGAGACCTAAAAGCGCCAAGAGACCTGTGGGAGAGGGTCTCTAAGAACCTGGCTGGAGAGAGCAAATCTTTGCTCAAGAGATGGTCATTAAGTAAGGGTCCCTGGTTCACGCGATTGCACATCTGGGGAGAGGTCTTAGAACGAGGGGCTACCTTAGGCATGTTGGCCCTTTTCGCCTTCCTTGCCATCACCACTTTCTTCTTCATCCGCTCCCAGAGCCGCCTCAGGGAACCTGGAGCCACACCTGCTGCGGCGCCAACCCTGACGCCCCAGCCAACGCCCACGCCAACTCCAGCGTCCCAGCCGACGCCTACACCCACTCCGACCTCGGCAGGCATCGGGAGTTTCGAGGTGGTGCGGGTGGAGCACAGGCTGAACCGGGATCGGACGGGGATGATCACCGTGGAATCCCACCACTGGTATCAGGGCCCCACCAGATACCGTAAGGAGTGGCGCCAGGTTGACCCGCCCCAGCCGGACTCTGAACTTCTCTTCGTGATGGACGGAGAGGCCGCCTGGACCTACAACCCCGCTAAGAACAGAGTGGCAATTCAGGAAGCCGATCCCGATCTCGCCGGCATCCTGCCTCCTACCTACTATGGGGCAAAAGAGAGGTTGGAGATGATAAACGCGGGTGACCTCTACACGGCCACCTTGGTAGGGACTGAGACCATCGCCGGGCGGGAAGCCTACCTCCTGGAACTGCGCCCCAAATCTAGCATGGCCGTCTCCTCCTCTGACCCCGACCTCATCATAGAGGTGGAGAAATGGTGGCTCGATGTGGAGACCGACTTCGAACTCAAGTACGAGCAGTACACCACCGAGGGGCTCCTGGTCACAGTCCGGGAGGTTACCTACATTGCGTACAACCTGGATCTGCCCGATGAACTCTTCACCTTCAAGATACCGGAGGGGGCCATCGTGATTGACCAGCGATCTGGGGCGGAGGCGACTCTAGAAGAACTGCAAAAACAACAATTAGGATTTGCCGTTTTCATCCCCACCTATCTTCCACCCAGCCTCTCCCAAGAACCCGAAGTAACCATCATCGGGCCGACTCCTCAAGCGGAACTGTTCTACTCCTCTACCCTTGGGGTGTGGCTGCGTATCATTGAGACAGATGCCTCTGATGTGTCCTCTGACCTACGGGGGGAGGTCATCGATATAGGTGGGATTGAAGGCAGACTCCAGATCGGCGATGGGGTGGATTATCCTAACACGCTCATCTTCGTCAAAGGGGGCACTTACATAGCGCTCTGGAGCCTGGAGTTATCACCTGGGGAACTGAGAGACATCGCAGAATCGATGAGATAACTACCGAAATTTCAGAAGGAGGGCTTAAGAGAACCCTCCTTCATTTCCGTTCGGAGAGAGGTTTTTTACCGCTCCCCTCTTGACACAGTTGAACGATCATAGGCAGCACCTCTGCCACATCCTCGCGGATGACAACCTCGGCGTAACTGTCAGCCCGGGTGGGCTGGAAGTTGACGATCACCAGTTTGGCCCCTCGCCGCCGGGCCATGAGAGGTAGGTGAGCCGCCGGGATCACCTCTAACGAGGAACCGGCCACCAGCATCAGGTCACATCTGTCCGTTTCCTCCCAGGCTGCCGAGAGGGCCTCCTGGGGCAACAGTTCCCCGAAGAGGATAACATTGGGCTTCATCATCCCGCTGCACTTCTCGCATCTGGGCACCTGTCGTTCTTGGACGTACCTTTTCCAAAGGAGTCGGGCGGGGATGATATCGCCGCATCTCAGACAGATGGCTTCCCGCGTATTCCCGTGGAGTTCTATTACCTTCTTGGAGCCCGCTTTCTGGTGCAGGTCGTCGATGTTTTGGGTGATCACCGCTTGCAAGCGCCCCATCTCCTCCAACTCGGCCAGGGCCTCATGAGCCGGGTTGGGCAGGGCGTCCAGGAAGATGGTGCCTCGCTGGTGGTACCAAGCGTACCAAGCCTCGGGGTCCCGATAGAAGGCCTGGATGGAAGCCACCTCCATGGGATCGACCTGGCTCCAGAGGCCACTACCAGGGGTGCGGAAGTCGGGGATGCCAGAGGGGGTGCTGTGCCCCGCCCCGGTGAGGGCTACAGCGTGCTTGGCCTCAAGAAAGAGCGTTGCCGCCTTCTCGATCAAACCCTGGTCCATAACTTAACCCTCTCTCGTCAGTCCAAAGCCCGCCGCTATAGGCTGTGTTTGCGCTTGGCTCATACGGGGAGTGGATCAGCCACCCCGCTGTAGGGATAGTCCTCTGCTTTTTCGACAAGGCCCTTGCGAACGGGGTT